>JAJFJH010000446.1 GCA_021774155.1 Nitrosomonas sp. | reverse complement strand
CTGTATAAGGCAACATTGCAAGAAAACGTGCACGTTCAACTGCACCACCTAACTGACGTTGATAGGATGCTTTTGTGCCAGTAATTCGAGCTGGAATAATTTTGCCATTCTCGTTGATAAAGTCCTTTAACAGCTCAATATCTTTATAATCAATTGTCTTGATACCTTCAGCTGTAAAGCGACAAAACTTCTTGCGCTTAAATAACGGGCGATTAGCTTTTCTTTCTCTTTCCTTGTCTTTACTGTCTTTTCTCTTTGAGTTAAAACGCGTCATAATCTTTATCTTCCTTTATTTTCTGATAATAGTTGAACCACATTATTTACATGCAAAATCAGTTGTTGACTCAACTGGCTCTTTTTCGCAAGGAATCCGGTTAATTTCACCCTACGTCCAATCTCAAGCTTAATAATCGTCATAGCTATTTGTTCAAATGCTATGGCAGAAATGTCACATTTTACTTGACGTGAGTTACCTGCATTTAATTGATTTGATTGGTGGCGAATACTAAATTCTACGACTGCCACACCTGCTGGTGTATATCTTAATCCAGCAAGCTTAATGATTTCTCCGCAAATAATGGCTTGGTTGCAATCCAATCCTTACTCTGACTGAGCTTCAGCTGGTGTCTCGGTTTCTTGTTTAACTTTTTCAGCAGGCTCTGGAGTCGGCGTACTTACTGCGCTTGTTGATGCTGCCGCAGGTACTACGCGTTCTTCCTGTTGCATCATTAGTGATGGCTCAGTAACTGGACCATCTAGTTTAATTATCAGATGTCGTAAAATGGCATCGCTAAATTTGAAGGCATGTACAAGTTCATCTAATGTTTCTTGATCGCATTCGATATTCATCAGAACGTAGTGCGCTTTATGGACTTTTTGGATAAGATAGGCTAACTGACGGCGCCCCCAATCTTCTTGACGATGTACCGCACCGTTTTTTGTAGTAACAATACTACGATAACGCTCTATCATAGCGGGCACTTGCTCACTTTGATCAGGATGAACAATAAAAACTATTTCGTAATGTCGCATAGATACCTTATGGATAAGGCCTCCCAATATCATAGACATGGTGAGGCAAGGGTTGTAAAGGGCGTTATTCTACTGAATTAATAAGATAATATCAATTAACGTCAAGTGAATTGTAATTCAGTGATGTTTTTTGTGGCGATACTTAAAGCAATGGTGTAAAAAAGCAACGGCATTTTACGGTGCCATTGCTGACTCTGGTCTAATAACACTCAACATTCCCATCACTTGCAAACCAGCAACAACGATTGCCGATTTTATTACGACACACTAAATGTTGATATTCACTGCTGTTTTTGAGTCATGAGCTCAACAAAGCGTTTTCTATCTATATCGAATTGGGATTTAATGCGTTCAATACGCATCTGATTTTCTTTCAATTCATTCTGTAGATTTTGTGCTTCTCTTCGCACAGGCACAATTTCTTTTTTTATACTTACAAGTGTGGGACTCTCAATTTGTTCTGCTTGATTCGCCTGATTTAATAAATCTTTCAATCGAGTTTTTGTAATTTCAAGACGCTTTTCGACACCAACTATAGTTAATTTGACTGGATGCACATTACGTTCACGTGCTAATTCAATTTCTTCTTCACTGGTGTAAGTATTCAGTAACACAGTATCAAGACGCTTTATTTCCTCAAGTTTCTGTGCTGCAGCAATTTGAGCGGCATTATCCTCTTTTGGCTGCTTAGCTTGTTTCGCCTCAACTCGACTCATAACAACACCTTGCTTGTTCATTTCAATCGTTGCCTTATCCACGCATTCCGGCGGAAGAATCTTATCGTAGTAATGCGACTTGCCAGCATCGTCAACACATCGTTTGAGTGCAGCTAAAGTCGGTTGTACGAAAACAAATAGAACTAGGGTAAGAATCAAATAGCGCATAAATTACTCCTTTACACTAAAATACAATCAAATCAGGTAACACCATATTTTGCACGGTACGCTTCAACCGCGCTTAAATTGTGTGCCAAGTTATTTTTACCTTGGAGATAGTGGGTAATATCATCAAGATTAATAATACTAATTACCGGCATTTGATACATATTCTTTACCTCTTGTACGGCTGAGAGTTGACCAGCGCCTCGTTCCATTCGGTCAAGTGCAATTATTACGCCGCATGGCGATGCACTCGCAGCTTGAATAAGGTCAACAGATTCCCGCACGGATGTTCCCGCAGATATCACGTCATCCGCAATTAATATACGACCTGCGAGTGGCGCTCCCACGACGCGGCCACCTTCTCCGTGATCTTTCACTTCTTTACGGTTGTAACAATAGGGATAGTTGTGGCCTGTTTCAGCTAACGCAATGGCGATAGTACTAACCAATGGAATCCCCTTATACGCAGGTCCAAATAACATATCAAAAGGAAGACCAGCAGCGAGAATCGCTTTCGCGTAAAATTGCCCGAGCTGACGCAATGAATCACCGTCATTAAATAGCCCTGCGTTAAAAAAATAAGGTGACATGCGCCCAGCTTTGGTTTTGAACTCATCAAAACATAAAACATTGCGACTGATGGCGAATTCAATAAATGCTTGCCGAAAATCAGACATAATCATAAAAACCTAAAAAAGATATGCAAATTATAACGCTTAACCTAAACGGCGTGCGTGCCGCCAACCGAAAAGGTGTATTTGAATGGCTATCCACGCAACAAGCCGATATTGTTTGCGTTCAAGAGCTAAAGGCGCAAATTCTCGATCTTCCCGATGAAATACGTACGCCCAACGGATTTCATGGCTTTTTTCACTGTGCCGAGAAAAAAGGTTATAGCGGCGTGGGCATTTATAGTCGACAAAAACCTGATCGTATTATCGAGGGTTTAGATGTCAAAGAGATTGACCAGGAAGGTCGATACATTCGTGCTGATTATAAAAATCTCAGTGTCATCTCTCTATATTTACCATCCGGTTCTAGCGGTGATCATCGTCAAGATTCCAAAGTTTTCTTTATGGAAAAATTTCATCCCCTTTTAGAAGAAATGGCGGCCAGTGATCGAGAGTACTTAATATGTGGCGATTGGAATATTGCACATCATGAAATTGATTTGAAAAACTGGCGCGCAAACCGGAAGAATTCAGGTTTTTTACCTGAAGAACGCGCTTGGTTAACGAATATTTTTGACAAGATAGGTTTTGTTGATGTTTTTCGACGTTTAAACCCAGAGCCAGACCAATATACTTGGTGGTCTAACCGTGGACAAGCCTGGGCCAATAATGTGGGTTGGCGTATTGATTATCAGATCGCCACACCAGGCATTGCCGATAAAGCGACAACAACATCAATATACAAAGCAGAGCGATTCTCAGACCATTCGCCACTTATCATTGAATACGATTATAAATTATGAACACTTCTAGCACCCTATCGAGTTGGTTATCTGCATTTCGCATATACGCCCATCCACGAGTGCTAGGCATGTTGTCACTAGGATTTTCTGCAGGTCTACCCTTACTATTAATAATGGGCACATTGTCATTTTGGCTACGTGAAGCGGATGTCGACCGCACAACCATTGGTCATTTAAGTTGGATCGGTCTGGCTTACGGTTTTAAATGGCTCTGGTCTCCATTGGTAGACCGAATGCCACTACCAATTTTCACGCGTTTATTGGGGCGACGACGTGCATGGTTGCTGCTGTCTCAAATTGTCATCGCCATTGCTCTGGTCGGCATTGCAAATTCAGACCCTGCTGTTAATCTTACTTACACCGTATTTTTCGCTTTGGCAGTGGCTTTTGCTTCCGCAACGCAAGATATCGCATTGGATGCTTATCGAATAGAAGCCGTCTCCTTAGAATTACAAGGTGCCATGGCTGCGACTTATCAGGCCGGTTACCGATTAGCGATGATTCTCGCTTCAGCTGGTGTGCTCTGGATCGCAGCCGCAGTCGATTCGTCTGAAGCGATTTATGATCATGCCCCCTGGCGTTTTGCTTATCTAATCATGGCCGGGTTTATGGCCGTTGGCATCATTACCACGCTGATTATTCGCGAACCCGATGTATCCTTCAATAAAGTCATTTCAGAAAACGAAGCGCTTGCGCGACAAGCCATCGCCCATTGGCAACTCAACGAAAAATTCATCCAAGTCTTGGCATGGTTATACGGCGCAATTATCGCACCTTTCCGTGACTTCATCGTCCGCCATGGAAAACAAGCATTATTGATTCTAGGGTTGATTGCCATTTATCGTATTTCAGATGTAGTGATGGGTGTCATGAGCAACCCTTTTTATGTGGATATGGGGTACACCAAAAATGAGGTTGCAACGGTATCCAAGGTTTATGGCGTTCTCATGACCATCGTGGGCGCGGGTTTAGGTGGTGTGCTAATCCTAAAGATTGGTATTATGCGCACATTATTCCTCGGAGCTGTATTATCTGCAGCAACTAATTTGTTATTCGTTTGGCTAGCGGGACGTGGGCATGATGTCAGCGGCTTAATTTTTACAATATCAGCTGACAATCTATCCGCTGGTATTGCCTCATGCGCCTTTATTGCTTATCTATCCGGCCTGACAAATTCCGCCTATTCCGCGACACAATATGCGTTGTTTAGCTCAGTTATGCTATTACTTCCAAAATTTGTAGCTGGATTTAGCGGGCAATTTGTCGATGCCTATGGCTACGAAAACTTCTTCATCGTTACGGCATTGTTGGGTCTTCCGGTATTAGTATTGGTATGGCTTGCGGGAAAAGCGAAGTTTGAGGAAAAGGATACGCGATAAAATATAACACTCCACTGCTCACAGCATCATACCGTTGGAACTAATAGGTCGACCTAAATCTCGTCATAGGTAGCCAGTCTTAACTCCGACGCTCAAACCGATAAAAAGCCAATACACCCATCAAGTTGGGTAGTATCTTCACTTGTCGATCTCCGTTCATGACAATACGTTCAAGTATATGTGCATTTTGTTGATCACATAGTGCCTCAAAATCACCCAGGGTACAAAGATGAATGTTTGGAGTGTTAAACCAGTGATAGGGTAAAGTCTCAGAAACAGGCATACGGCCAGCCACTACTTGTATACGGTTTTTCCAGTAACCAAAGTTGGGAAATGAAACGATAACTTCTCTACCGACCCGCAACATCTCCTTAATAATGATTTCGGTATGCCGCATTGCTTGTAAGGTTTGTGACAAGATCACGTAGTCAAATGAAGCCGACTCAAAACTAGATAAGCCCGACTCAAGGTCATTCTGGATAACATTAACACCATTTTTAAAACAACCAAGTACATTGCCATCGTTAATTTCAACGCCATAACCAAAAATATCACGTCTTTCCTGTAAATAGCGCAACAATGAGCCATCACCACAGCCAAGGTCAAGCACCTTAGCACCAGGGCGGATCCACGCGGCAATGGCAGCAAAATCAGGTCTAGATATGGTTGCAGGATTAATCATGTTAGTCATATCTAGAGATCAATATTATTCATATAAGCATGCACTAGCTGATGGTAATAGTCATCCACCATTAAGAAAGAATCATGGCCATGGCTTGATGTAATTTCAGCGTAGTTAACATTCGCGTTATTGTCCAATAATGCTTTAACCACATCATGTGAGCGTTCGGGAGAAAACCGCCAGTCTGAAGTAAATGATAGCACTAGAAAATCTGCCTTAGCGACACGAAATGCCGCGCTTAAATTTCCACCATAAACAGCTGCCGGATCAAAATAATCTAAGGCTTTGGTCATCAGTAAATAACTATTTGCATCGAATTGGTCGGCAAATTTATCGCCCTGATAGCGCAGATAAGATTCAATTTCAAATTCAACATCAAACCCAAAAGACAGCTTCCCTTCACGTAGCTCTCGCCCAAACTTAGCCGCCATGGAGTCATTTGACAGGTACGTGATATGACCTAACATACGTGCAAGTCTTAAACCACGCCGTGGCAAGGTATTATGTGAATAATAATCACCGCCACAAAAGTCCGGGTCTGTAATGATAGCCTGACGTGCAACGTCATTAAATGCAATATTTTGAGCGGTTAAATTTGAAGCAGCAGCAATAACTAAAGCATGCCTTACTCGTTCGGGATGATCCAATGTCCAGCGTAATGCTTGCATACCACCAAGACTGCCACCACCAATTGCAGCAAACTGTTCAATGCCTAGATGATCAGCTAACAAAGCTTGCGTTTCTACCCAGTCTTCCACTGTTACAACAGGGAAATCAGCGCCATATGGCTTACTGGTTCTTGCATCAACACTGGCAGGACCAGTTGAGCCATGACAACCACCTAGATTGTTCATTCCAATAACAAAAAAACGGTTGGTATCAATCGGTTTCCCAGGGCCAATCATATTGTCCCACCAACCAACGTTTTTAGGCTGATCCGCGTAAATTCCAGCCACATGATGGCTACCAGAAAGTGCATGACAAATTAGAACAGCGTTAGATCGCTCAGGATTCAGCTTGCCATAGGTCTCATACACTAAATTATAGCTATTCAAAACCGTGCCACTTATTAAGTGCAACGGTTTATCGATATGCACATACTGAGGCGTAACAATTCCAACTGAATTTGAGGCTTGCATTAATTGAATATTAAAAACTTATAATTATATTGATAAACCATATCGCTTAAAAAACTGCGTTAGCTAAGCATTATTTTGAGGATGATTATATCGTTAATTTATACGACACAGCACATTAGTGATTCAGTTTTGCTAATAAGGCATAAATTTTTTCAGGGTGCTCAGTTTTTAATATTCGGCTTGCTATGGGTGTAATGTCAGGCAAATGGCTTTTTAATACTTGACTTTTTACGGTCAATATTTGTGCTGGATACATAGAAAACTGTTGTAACCCCAATCCTAGTAATAAACGAGTAAATTGGATATCCCCTGCCATCTCACCACAAAGGGCAACCGGTATTTTAGCGCGATTAGCTGAATGAATAATACGAGACACAAGCCACAACACAGCAGGATGCAAGGGATCGTAGAGATGAGCTACTGCATCATCAACGCGGTCTATCGCCAAGGTGTATTGTATTAAATCATTAGTACCAATTGATAGAAAATCCAATTTACGCATAAACACATTAAGGCACAATGCCGCTGCCGGAATTTCTATCATGCCACCAACAGGTATTTGTTCATTAAATGTAATTTTTTCATCGCGCAAGCTTTGTTTCGCATTTTCAATCAGGTGCAATGTCTGGTTAACCTCAGAGACACTTGAAAGCATAGGGATCAATATACGCACTTGCCCAAAATGTGACGCCCGTAAAATAGCACGTAGCTGTGTATGAAATAACTGTGGCTCAACCAAACATAAACGAATTGCACGCAGTCCCAACGCGGGATTTGCCTCTACACGTTTGGTGTTTTTAAGCTGCTTGTCTGCGCCCAGATCAAACGTTCTGATAGTCACGGGCAAACCGCGCATTTTGACAGCAACATTACGATAAGCTTCAAATTGCTCGTCTTCATCAGGGAGATTATCTCGATTTAAAAAGAGAAACTCGCTGCGAAATAAACCAATGCCCGTTGCGCCACTTTCTTTTACTTGCTCGATGTCTTCTGGCAGTTCTATATTTGCAAACAGCTCTACTGATGTTCCATCCAATGTTATCGTAGCAACTGTTTTAATGCGTTTTAATTTGCGTTTTTCTAATTCGAGTTGACTCTGTTTTAAACGGTATTCTGCTAAGACATGCTTGTCGGGGTTAACAATTACCACATTTTGACTGCCATCGACAATCAAACAATCGTTCTCAAGAATCATCTCGCGGGCATGATGCAGTGCCACGATGGAAGGAATATTCAGACTACGCGCAACAATCGCGGTGTGTGAGGTTAAGCTACCAAGATCAGTGAGAAAAGCAGTAAATTGATGTTGCTTGTATTGCATAATGTCCGCAGGACTTAAATCATGAGCAACTAAAATACTGTCGCCTGACTGTTTAGTTGGTGACGTAACATGACCTGGATGACCCAATAATGCCTTAAGCACACGATCTACCACTTGGGTTACATCGGCTTTACGTTCACGCAGATATGCATCATCAATTACTTCAAATTGTGCCAATAATTCATTCATTTGCAAAGAAATTGCCCATTCAGCATTACATTGTGTTTGGGTAATACAATTACTGGCTGCATCCGACAACATGGGGTCATCTAAAATCATATGATGCAGATCTAAGAAGGCACTAAATTCAGCAAATGCCGGACCACTGGTGACATTAGCTTGCAACGTTTCCAATTCTCGACGGACAACATCAAAAGCATTATTTAACCGTTTAATTTCATTATTTATTTTCTTCTTTGGGATTAGATAGTGTGCCACTTCCAATGCAGCAGGCACCGCAAGGTGTGCATGTCCAATAGCAATGCCTCCAGATACACCTACACCATGCAAAATAAAACTCATTCATCCTCCTCAAAATAACTAGCAACTAATGCGACCAAGGCGGTCATCGCTTCAATTTCATCTTCACCTATTGTCTCAATCTCAATGATCGATCCTTTGCTCGCAGCCAATGTCATTACCCCCATAATGCTCTTCGCATTAATCCTTCGATCTTTACGTGTCAACCATACTTCGCATTGAAATTGACCGGCTAATTTTGTAAATTTGGCTGATGCGCGTGCGTGTAATCCGAGTTTATTGATTATTTCAACTTCTTTATGTTGCATTAAGTGCTCCTTTCAACCTGAAATCTTAGGATACAGTTAGCTTTTTAATGTTACTGGCAAGGCAGGTCTTGTAGACAATGGCCGACTCTCTTGTCAAGAGACTAAAACCACTGCCAAAGGCACTGAAAGCTAACCCGTGGCGTTCACAAGACGCGTTGTTGCAGCACTTACTGCCACAAGGAAACGACTATTGCCTGCATACTGTACTGTGCCTTGTTTTGATACATCTTGTGAATGCTGTATTCTAAAATATCAAGTTGAAGGAGCACTAGATTCCATTTGAATATGCATTACACTATCTTTGCCACCACTTAACGTTTTTTCGATCACAATGGATAAAGGGTTCATACGATAAGTAAGTGATTTCAATAACATGGGGAGATTGACGCCAGATATACAAGCGACTTTATCCGGTATAATTAATTTGCATGCAATATTACTGGGTGTGGCGCCATAAATATCACTCAAAACCAACACCCCGTCTCCACTATTGAGTTCGTTAACTAATTTTCTTGCCTTATTAACAACCAATTCAGGTTCATCCTGTATTGATACATTTATGTGCATTAGTTGCGGCTGCCTAGCTCCCAGAACATGAGCCGCACAACGAACCAAGCTCCCTCCCAAATCTTCATGAGCAATTACTAAAATCCCAATCATTTATGCTCCACCCTGCACCTCTACGGCACAAATAAATAGCAGGATTTTAGCATTTTATCCATATAAAACTGGTAACCAGCCACCTTTTTATCGGATAAAATGAATTAATTACACAGAAATATGCCGTAGATATAATAAAACCATTAATCATCATTAGAAAATGGGAGTTTCTCATGGTCAAAATAATACAGTCACCAGTTACTCCACTACATGTCCAAAATGACGATAGAATAGGCATCTACCAAAAAATTGCTGAAGCAATGACACGCGGCGATTTTGGTGGAAATATTCCATCTGGCAATGATGAAATCGGTCAACTGGGCAAGTCATTGCAAAAACTCTCAACTTATCTTCAACAACAAGTCGAACGAAACCAGCTACTCACTCGAATCATGCTCGAGATTAATCTTAATCTACGTATTAAGGATGTACTCAACCATATTTATGATTCATTTGAACAATTAATTCCTTATGATCGCATCAGTTTAGCTCTGTTAGATAATAAGGGCGACAAGCTAAAACTGTACTGGGTACGTTCAAACTACAAAATTCAGAAATTACCCACCGGATATTCTAGTCCTATAATGAATTTTGGCCTTAATAAATTAATTGATAACGGTGAGTTGTGTGTTCTTAATGATCTAGAGTCTTACTATAGAAAGCATCCAGAATTTCACTCAACGAAAGACATGCTACGTGAAGGCATTCGTTCCAATATGACTTGCCCACTTATCTCTACAGGCACAACGATGGGCTTTATCTTTTTTTCAAGTTGCAAGAAAAACGCCTATAAGCATTTTCATTATGAGCTATTGCTTCAAATCGCCAGCCAATTATCAATTATTGTAGAAAAAAATAAGCTTTATAAGACTGTAAGAATTAATAAGCAACTGGTTGAAAAGAAGAAAAAGCTAGAAGAACAAGTCTCTCACGATGCGTTAACTGGGCTATTAAATCGACCTGCAATTTTTAATATTTTTCACAAGCAATTACTTACCGCTAAACGCAATAATTTTCAAATTGCAGCTATTATGATCGACATTGATCATTTTAAGAAAATTAATGATACCTACGGACACGCTTCTGGCGATACTGTTTTGTGTAGTGTAGCCAAGCGATTGTTAGAATCAGCACGTATTCATGAATACGTGGGGCGCATTGGCGGTGAAGAGTTCCTAGTTATCCTATCGCCTTGCGATAAAGAAGGCGCGATAAAAGCGGCTGAAAGATTGAGAGTTGCCATTTCAAGTAGAGAAATTGGTAAGGAAGGTCATCTGGTTCCCGTAACCATAAGCTTAGGTGTTTCGATTAATACCGCAAATACTTCAGATGAGAATCAATTACTCCGCCAAGCAGATGAAGCACTTTATCTTGCTAAAAACAATGGCAGGAACCGTGTAGAAATAACAGCTCCATAAATAACTGCTAAATCAGTTAAACTTGTGTTCCCTGTGGCAAGACCGCGTAGAATTACAAGTCCAACTAAATCATTTATTAAGATAAATAAATTAGAATTGTTACTAAGCTTATCGGTAAGTCACATAAACAGAAGTAAATATCTACTGTAAAACTTTCTCCCACAATTTTTCTAACCGTTTAGCTGAAACGGGCATTGGTGTTTTTAATTCCTGCGCAAATAGAGAAATACGCAATTCTTCAATTTGCCACCGAAACTCCGTGAGATTGTCATCGTGTAGTCCCCTCTCTTGGTGCTTTTCTAAACGCTGACAATGTTGGTTCCATAATATAGCCAGACTACCGCTATGCTGTCCATCGCGCTGTGGATTATTTGCAAATTTTTGTAGGCGCATGGTCATGCCCTTTAAATAGCGCGGCATATGCTGTAAACGTTCCCAGGGTGTTTTATCGAGAAATCCGGGGTAAATAAGGTTTATCAGTTGTGTGTTGAGTTCATTTCTTAATCGGGTATTACCTTTTGTATCTGACAGCGCCATCTTAAATGATAAATATTCATTGCCTATATGCTTTAACATCCTACTCAAAGCTTCAGTTACGGCAGGAAGTCGAGTTCGTGCGCGTTGTTTTTGTATGGTGAATTCTTGTTCATTACGCGGCAGTTCATCATCACCAATAAACGCACGGTCTGTAATAGCGGTTAACATATCTTGTTTAAGTACTTCTGGTGTGATGAGTGTGGTGAGTTGCAAAGCTACTTGCCTTAGACCCGGCAGGTTTTTTTCTAGCTGTTTCATTCGGTCTTTTAATTCAAGTCGAATAAGCCGTCTCACACCTTCGCGCATACAGGCTTCCGCTACATCTGGAGTATCAATTAATCGAATAGCTACTTTTTTTTCTTGATCAACCAACGCGGGATAACCCGTAAGCTGTTTACCCATGCGATTAAACGTTATTTCTTTAGGTAAATCACCAAAATCCCAACGTGTTACGTCATCTCGCTCTATGCTTATCTGGTCATCACTGTCCGGTTGTGCAAAGGTGATCTGTGCAGCCTGACCAAGTTTCGTTTGTAGTTGCATCAGATCACGACTCATTGCTAATTCTTGGCCTGAGTCATCTGCAATTCTATAATTCATTAATAAATGGTTTGGCAATTCTTTACCTTCCCAGGTGTCAGCAGGCTGTGCATTACCTGTTTTTCGATGAATAAATTTCGATAACAAGTCAGTTAAAGGGATAAATTGATCACGTTCTTCCAGACAGCCAAGAAATTGTGTCACTGCATCGGGTAATGGCACAAAATTACGTCGAATTTGCTTAGGCAATGCTTTGAAATACCAAGTAACTTTTTCACGTATCAACCCAGGAACTAAGTGGTCAAAATAGGCCGATTGCAATCGATTGAGTTGCGGTAACGGTATCGTAACAGTGACACCATCGAGTATATGACCCGGCTCAAAACGGTAGTTAAGTAAGACCTCATTGCCATCATTGAGTGACATGCTTTCTGGGAACTGTTCTTCGGTAACACTGCCCGCTGTATGGCGCATGAGATATTCTCGGGTAAGATAAAGCAACTGCGGGTTTTGTTGTTCCGCTTGCTTGCGCCACTTCTCGAAACCCGCGCCGTTACATACATGTTCTGGAATGATAGCGTCAAAAAAGTAATAGATTTCTTGATCATCGACTAAAACATCCTGCCGACGTGCTTTGTGTTCCAACGCTTCGATATCATTAATGAGTTGACGGTTATACGCAAGAAAAGGCGCGCTAGTAACAAATTCTCCGGCAACCAATGCACTGCGTATAAATACTTCACGCGCTTCTTTTGGCTTAATCGCACCAAAATTAATACGCCGTTTGGGGACAACCGTAAGCCCATAGAGCGTTACTCGCTCATAAGCAGTCACTTGCGCGGGTTGCTTTTCCCAGTGTGGGTCGAAGTGGTGTTTTTTACATAGCCTTACGGCTATTTTTTCAAGCCAAGAAGGGTCAATCTTAGCGACACATCGCCCATAAAGCTTGGTTGTTTCAACTAATGCCGAGCAAACAATCCATTTGGCTTTTCCCTTTTTCAGCACAGAGCCAGGAAAGACAGAGAATTTGATGCCACGCGCACCCAAATACTCGCTATCTTTGTCCGCCTTAAAACCAATATTTCCCAACAAACCAGCCAATAAAGCACGATGAATTTCGTCATAGCTAGCGGCAACTTGGTTCGACCTCAACCCCAGATCTTTAACTAACGTATGTAACTGGCCGTGGATCTCTCGCCATTCGCGCATTCTACGATGAGATATGAAGTTTTCCTGGCATTGTAAGACTAATTTTTTATTGGATTTCTTATGTTTTAATAATTCGTTGAAAAATTCCCATAATTTTAGAAAACTCATGAAATCAGAGCGTTCATCTTGGAAAGCCGCGTGCGCTCTATCTGCCGTGTCTTGCTTGTCAAAAGGCCGGTCTCGAGGGTCTTGTAGACTCAATGCAGAGGCAATGATAAGAATTTCGGTTAGGCAATTCTCATCTTTTGCAGCCAATATCATGCGCGCAATCCTTGGATCAATTGGAAATTTAGCTAATTGCCAACCGATACGGGTCATCCGATTATTGTCATCCACTGCGCCCAACTCAGCTAACAACTGATAACCATCTGAAATCATCCGTTGTTGGGGCGGTTGTAGAAATGGGAAGCTCTCAACCTCGCCAATCTTTAACGATTTCATGCGCAAGATAACCGCGGCAAGCGAAGAACGTAAGATTTCAGGGTCAGTAAATTCGGGCCGTGATAAGTAATCGCTTTCATCATAAAGACGAATACAGATCCCGCTAGCGACACGACCACACCGTCCTGCTCGCTGGTTTGCAGAGGCCTGAGAGATTTTCTCGATCTGTAGCTGTTCTACCTTATTGCGATAACTGTAGCGGTTGATGCGCGCTTGACCTGCGTCTATAACATAGTGAATACCTGGTACGGTCAGTGATGTTTCCGCAACATTTGTGGCTAATACAATACGACGGATGTTGCCTGGTTTAAAGACGCGTTCTTGCTCAGCAAAAGATAAACGTGCAAATAAAGGCAGAATTTCAATGCCTGCCGCATTGCCTCCAGGACGATTAAAATGATGTTTACGTAATGACTCAGTTGTGTCACGAATTTCACGCTCACCAGGAAGAAAAATTAAGACATCGCCATCACCAGCACGATTTAATTCATCAACCGCATCTAAAATTGCCTGCTGAATGTCCTTGTCCTGGTCGATATCATCAGCATTAACGGGGCGATAACGCATCTCGACTGGATATATCCGACCAGATACTTCAATGACCGGCGCATCATTGAAATGCTTTGAGAATCGCTCCGCATCAATTGTCGCAGATGTGACAATAACTTTTAAATCAGGCCGCTTTGGGAGCAGTCGTTTCAAGTAACCCAATAAAAAATCAATATTCAGACTACGTTCGTGTGCCTCGTCAATAATGATTGTGTCATAGCTCTGCAATAAGGGATCACCCTGTGTTTCAGCCAACAAAATGCCATCGGTCATGAGCTTGACATAACTATCATCACTGATTTTGTCGGAAAATCGCACCTTATAACCCACCGCATGTCCTAATGGACTATTAAGCTCCGATGCAATTCGTGTCGCAACAGTTCGCGCTGCAATGCGTCGCGGTTGCGTATGGCCGATCATACCTGAGACGCCGCGTTCTAGCTCTAGGCATATTTTAGGTAATTGGGTTGTTTTTCCTGATCCTGTTTCACCACAAATAATAACAACTTGATTGTCACAAATAGCGTTACGTATTTCTTTATGGCGTTCTACAACAGGAAGGTTTTCTGGGTAGGTTGGCTTGGGAAGGTTAGCTAGACGTTTTTCTAAATCAGTAGGAGACACTTTCTTTGTTATACCCTTCATGTTCAAGAATACCTCAATTAGAGTGCTTTACTCATGGTGCATGGCTAGGTGCAAAGCCGTCACAATAGTCAATCTATTGAAAGGCTTGATAACAACGCCATGCACTATGAGGGAGGCGCTATGAATGGCGCATTCTTGAACATGAAGAGTATAACAACAGTCAGACAATTTATTTTTGCAATACCGTTTTAAAAAGATCAGATTGTATAAACTCATTTAGCCATTTAATGACGTGCGTATATTTAGACGCAAGAAACCAGTCATTATCGACATTATAAAACTGCCGAACAAAAGGCAAGATCGCCATATCAGCCAAGCTGCGATGATCACCCATTAAATATTTTTTCTGGCTTAAACGGTCATCCAACTCTTGCAAAAACTCGACCGCGATATCTCGGTAATATTCAGCCGAATATTCTGGGTAATGTACCGCATATTTATACTTATCAAGTGATGGCTTAAAAAAAATATCATTCCTGGTAATGAGTTCTATTGTTTCAACAGATGGCATATTATCGCCATCAAGCCATTTTTCTGGATCATTAATAGACAATACCCATTGCATGATTTCCAGACTTTCTTCAATTACCTTCCCATCTGAGAGTTGCAAAACTGGCACGGTTCCTTTGGGTGAACAATCCAGTAATGCCTGCGGTTTATTTCGCAGATCAACTTCACAATGTTCGGCCTCAAATTGACTAATTTTAATTGCCATACGTGCACGAATCGCAAATGGGCAACGACGAAAAGTAAATAACAAAGGCTTTGTTTGACTAGATTGCAATGAATTATCCCCTATTCATCAAGCCGCAGCTTGATTTTGTCCACGCTCTTTTTTTATTAGATCATAGGCAGTTTGAACTTCTTTCGCTTGCTCTGTTGCGATAGAAATCATTTCATCAGGAACACCTTGCCCCATCAATTTATCCGGGTGGTATTGGCTCATTAATTTACGATAGGCACGTTTTATTTCTTTATCCGTATTCTTCGGCGTCACTCCCAACGCTTTATACGCATCTTCAATAGCATTGGCTGAATTCACCTGCCCACCGGCAAAATGGGTCTGGTTCATCACCATATCAAGTAACTGCATAAACGCAGCTTCGCTATAGCCGAGTCGGCGAGCAACATCTTTTAATAGTTCTTCTTCAGCATCATTTAAATCACCATCCGATAGTCCCATGATAATGAGATAAACCAACAACATTTGTCTCAGGCTGTTAGTATGCCCGCAAATAGCCACAAACTCACTTAGCTTGGGATGAATATCATAGTCTTTCGCGGCGCCCTGTTTAAATAACGAAATGGCGCGCAATCTGTGATCAGCTGTCATGCCTAGTCGCAATATAAATTGTTCAACATGGGACACTTCTACTTCAGTTATACGACCATCGGTCTTGGCCAATTTACCCATCAGGATAAAAACTGTCTCGATAAATACCGTCTGACGATGACCGGCACTGAATGGATTAACACCTGCAGAACCGAACGCTCTATAGCGATCCATAAAGCTCCCCATAAAAAAACCAAGAAAGGCTCCAAGAAACCCAAGGACAAGAAAACCGATGATGGCGCCAATTAATTTAAACAATGAGATACCCAGACTAGATTCTAAAAAGAGTAATTATAACGAAACAGATGAAAAAAACACCCCGGTTTCTATGAGTCTAGTGAAAAACACTTGATTGACGAGGGTTAGACAAAACACTAAAAACGATAAGAAGCTTGTACTGCGTAAAGGTTCCAATGTTGGCTTGTGTCTTCTGCGTTAGGGTTATCCAACGTTGAAAGCCAAGCCGTGCCATTGACGCGGTGATACTCTACACGCAACATAAATGAAGGTGTAACATTCCAACGTAAGCCTGCTGTTATATCCTTGGCGAAGCGACTGTGTGCTGGACGTCCAGTGGCAGCAGCCGACCGCTTTCCACTACGATCACTGCGATCCGTGTAGAGGACATCGTAACGCAAAATAGCTTCCCATTGCGGAGTAAATCGATAAACGCCCTGAAAGTAATAGCTCTCACCAAAAAAATCTTGGCTATCAAATCTCATATCATTAAAATTACTATATTTAAAGTGGCGAAGTGCATATTCAGAGGTCAAACTCCATTTTTCAGAATTATATTGTGCGGAAAATAAGATAGGCGAAAACTGAATTCGACCCGACCCTAGTCGATCAATGTCACCAGGATTATAACCAATATCTACCCAAGTTCCGCTGACTGCCAAACGCAACCGATTATCGTTACTTTCATAAACTCCACGCCCAAGAAATGACACCTCTCGCGTTAAATTACCAGCTTGCGGGCTCATTAAAAGTGAAGAACTAGTATCTCTATCATTAACTACTGGCAACCCTATACCAAATTGCACAGAAACACTCCCAAGATTAGGATGAGAAGACTCACCGTAGAAGTGAATAGCATCTGAAGAAAGCGCAAGATTTCTTGTCCGATCAAAATAAATTGATTGAGGCAAAAGAATACTAGGACGTGTAAACGCGACATCCCGCGTATCATTATAAAAACCGAGTGGATTCTTCAATCGTCCAATACGCACACCAAACTGATTCGTTTCGTGGGAATACAACCGATAGTCTACAAACCCAAAATCAAGGCGCGGGCTTCCAGAGTTTCCCACACCTGCACGACGTGAAAGTACTTGAGCAGAAAGTTGCAATCTTGGCAACATATGGTACAGGGCATTCAGACCTGCCTCAGTAAAACCAAAACTTCCACTATTGTCCGTGTCCCCAAATACGTCATTGTCTGAGGTTGAAATAAACGCTTGACTTGCAAAACCTTGAATTTGTAAATTGTTTGGTAATTTCAGAGCTTTAAACCAATCCTTTGCTGGAAAAGATGAAATGCGCTGATCTTTTATCTCTTCAGTTTGATTCTGGGCTTGCACTGAACAACTCCATAATACAATTATTATAAATATAGGCTTGATCATTAATTTAAAATAATTAAACATGGTGTTATCTTATATGAACTACTTGAATTTTTTCGTTAGTATATGTTGTGCTTAAATAACCAATAGCACCTGGTGTATTAGCTACTCTAGCCAACATATCCCATTAAGTGAGTCAGCAAGGGAGGTGCTTGACCTGTACCTGAAAAAACAAGCCGATCCCAAGTCAAGCGTAATTGATACGGAAATACATTCAATTTTTCTTTTGAGAAATCATGATGTAGCTCATTATCGTCAGACAGAACATAAACTTTTATCAAGGTCCCATCAGACCAGGTTTTCAGCCGCATACTGAAAATAGCACGCAAAACATTAACAGAAAGTTTTGCTTCCTGAACGTCAGAATGCACCACAACCTGAAAATGTCCATTAGCCTGAGCTTGGTTTATGTTAAATAAGGAGAAATTGAAACATGTTAACAACAATATAAGAAAACAATTTATACCATTTTTTGGCATTATGCCTATCAAGTATAAATACGATATCGTTATGACCAGTGTTCATAAGTTACTTATAAACATTTGTCTGGTTTCGTAAGAAACTGGGAATACTGACCATTATTTGTTATTATTTTCCAAGCTTCGTGATTCTTCTTCTTCATTTTATTCAACGCCTCTGCTACTCTTATGAAATAGGGCTGACGAAGGCCATGATACTCGATTAATGGCCCGACGGGATTAAGACCCCACCCAAAGCAACTAAATAGTCTGTTTAATGCCGGGTCCATAATAGACAATCCATTTCTAATATCAGAACTAGCGCACATTCGTACAATACCAGCTATTAGCGCTAAAGCTAGGTGAGGTGCGTTTCTTCGGTCTATTCTTTCCCTTATACCAATGAGCCTCGTCTTAAGGTTCCTGCGCTCAGCCTTACGTCGATTAAACTGCCCGACAACAACAAAACGAGAAATTTCGGCAGTTTGCCGACGCTCTAGTTTGCTCAAATCACAAAGTTTAGGATCAACTTGTGCATGCACCTCTATAGGGAAACGTTTCTCTGGGTTTGATGGATCAAATAATATCAATCGAACAGTGCCAATAAAGTTTCCAGTTGGTCGATGTCTTAAAAGAGTATGGATAGAGTGGCTATCATAATTATCTTTTTCCTGACCGTCAGAATAAAGTGCTCGATCAAATCCTGGAAGACGTTTCTCGACACATAATACTTGAAACCGTATTCGATACACTTCTTTTAGTAACTCTGGTGTATTAGCTATTAGTACTTCGAAAGAATCATTGAAAGTTTCATATAACCCGCTCATTAAGAAACCTTAGGACAATTGTATTTAGTTTGGTTAAAACACATAACAAATTACACCAATTCTCAAACCTTACACCAGACTTTAGCACAAGAAAATATGCTGTTCATTGTATTTCTACAAGCTCATAAAAGGATAAATCCAATTCTATTCAAAGACTTTCTATGTAAGATTCGCTATATACCAGGCCATAGCATATTTCAGGCCATCATTGATCGGGTGTGTTGGTTCAAACCCGAGTAGGTTATTGGCTTTAGATATATCCGCCTGTGAATGACGAACATCTCCTTCTCTAAAACCAACATATTCCGGACGATGCTCACTTAAGTGAGGAAATTTCTCTAATAACAACGAACGAATCATCTCATAGAGCTGATTAAGAGAAGTTCTTTCATTAAGTGCAACATTGTAAACCTGGTTGATAGACTCGTCGTTTTCAACCAGGGCTGATAGTAGATTTGCTTGCACAACATTTTCTATAAAGCAAAAATCACGACTGGTTTCACCGTCACCATTAATATACAAAACCTGATTTCTAATAAGCGCAGCTATCCATTGCGGTATAACAGCGGCGTATGCTCCACTGGGGTCTTGTCTGGGGCCAAAAACATTAAAATAACGTAAACCGATGGAATGAGTTCCATAACAACGCGAAAATACATCCGCATAGAGTTCATTTACATATTTAGTAACGGCATAGGGTGAAAGTGGCTGTCCAATCACTGACTCAATCTTGGGTAACTCGGGGCTATCGCCATAAGTAGAACTTGAAGCGGCATAAACAAAACGCTTTACTTTGGCATCACGTGATGCCACCAGCATATTTAGATATCCAGAAATATTATTTTCATTGGTTAAAATTGGGTTTTCAATAGAGCGTGGGACAGAACCAAGTGCGGCTTGATGCAAAACAAAGTCAACGCCTTCACTAGCCTTGTGACAGTCATCTAAATTACAAATATCCCCTTTGATGAACTTAAAATTAGACCAGGTATTGCACCCAACTAAGTCTCTAACTTCATCTAGGTTATGCTGATAACCCGTAGAAAAATTATCTAAACCAATGACTTTTTGGTTTTTCTTTAATAATGCTTCCAGAAGATTAGATCCAATAAAGCCAGCAACGCCCGTTACTAACCAGCAATATTGATTTTTTTCAAGTTGCTGCTGAATATCTTGATACTTTGTCATGCTTATTATCTCTACTATTTCAAATTTAAAGACGCCAAACACTAAAGCCTGCTTCACGCAATTCTATTTGATCAAATTGCGATTTCACATCAATAAAGCAGCCATTTTGAACTATTTTTGCTGAAAAATCTGCCAGTGATTTTGCAACTATTTCTTGGTGTGAGACAGCAACAACCATAGCTTCTGCTTGCGGTAAATTCTCCCATGGTTCTAATTCTATTGCATATTCATGGTGTGCTTCCTCCTTGCTTACGACGGGATCATGTACATGGACTTCAACACCATAATCTTGAAGCTCATGAATCACATCAATAACCTTTGAGTTTCTCAAATCAGGACAATTTTCTTTAAACGTCAGTCCCAGGACATTCACTTTTGCTCCGCGCACATTAAACCCAGCTTTAATAATGAGTTTAATAGTTTGCTCTGCAACAAACTTAGCCATATTGTCATTAATACGACGGCCAGCCAGTATCACCTGCGGCATGTACCCGACCATCTCTGCTTTATGCGTCAGATAATAGGGATCTACACCAATACAGTGTCCGCCCACTAAACCTGGGCGAAAAGGTAAGAAATTCCATTTTGTGCCTGCAGCTTCCAAAATATCCATCGTATCAATATTAAGCTTGTTAAAGATGATCGCCAGTTCATTCATCAACGCGATATTCAAATCGCGCTGAGTATTTTCAATCACTTTTGCTGCTTCAGCCACCTTAATACTGGGCGCTCGATAAACGCCGGCAGTAATCACGCGCTCGTATAATTCGGCAACTTTAACCAGTGAGTCGGCATCGTCTCCTGAGACCACTTTAAGAATAGTCGTCAGTGTGTGCTCTTTATCGCCAGGATTAATGCGTTCAGGTGAATAGCCCACACTAAAATCTTTTTTCCATTTCATTCCTGCCTGTTTTTCTAGTACTGGAATACAAATTTCTTCAGTTACGCCGGGATAAACTGTGGATTCATAAATAACAATCGCACCTCGTTTCATATTCTTACCGACGATTTCGCTCGCACCGACAAGTGGTGCAAAGTCAGGCTGATGGGCCAAATCTACCGGCGTAGGCACTGCAACAATAATATAATCAGCCTGAGATAGCTCAGTAGCATCAGTAGTAACAACTAGATGCTTCGCTTCCCGCAAGGATTCAGATGAAACCTCTCCAGTTGGATCAATATATTGTTTATAACTTTCTATCTTATTAGCAGAAAGATCAAAGCCGATTGTTCGATCTTTCTTACCAAACTCAACGGCCAAAGGAAGTCCCACATAACCCAACCCAACGACTGCAACTGTATCCATAATTCTATTATCTCTCAGCTATTACCTATTAATTAAATGACTTTTAACTACATTATTATCAAGGCTATGACTAATGTTGACAGGCACTGCACTAAAGAAGTCCAGCACTGCTGTTGAAGGCTTCAGCATACCATAACCTTTTTCATCTGATATATACCATTTAAGTATGTTTTTGGCTTTTATATTAAATGCATAGACTATTGGCATGTGATATAACTACGAGTATAAAACAAATCATATGATTCATTAATTTATGTGAGTAATGTGAAATTTAGGAACTGCTACTTAAATATAAAAGGTGTCTTTATGCTTAATATTAGAACTAATTCAAGAAAAAAAGTATCACTGCTAAGTTTAATTATTGTCGTGGCATTGAGCATAGCGGCATGTGGTAATACGAAAGACACCGAAACATTGATAGCAGAAGCCAAGCAATATCAACAGTCTGGCGATAATAATTCCGCCATTATTCAACTTAAAAACGCAATACAGCAAGAACCAAATAATCGCGAAGCGCGCTTCTTGATAGGTGTTAGTTATACAGAAACGGGCGATGCGTTGTCCGCCGAAAAAGAACTTAATCGTGCGCTAGACCTTGGAATGGATGCTGATAAGGTCATACCTATATTGGGCGAATCTCTGTTAAAAATTGGTGAATTTCAGCAGTTGTTAGATAAAACTGAAGATTTTCCAGATATAAATAATTCCACAAATGTTCTACTTTTGCGTGGTAAAGCACATTTAGCATTGGGAATGCATGAAGAAGCTAAAGAATTATTTGAGCAAGTACTTAGACAAGAACCTGATTCTCCTGAAGCACTCATTGGGTTAGCAAGATATTCACTTACAAAGCGTGACTTGGATTCCACTATGCGTTTCGCTGCGCAAGCCGTTAGAAAAAATGCTACCAATACCGAGGCTTGGTTATTCTTAGGTAATCTCTTAAAAGCTCAGAATAAAACTGACCAGGCGCTATCTGCATTTGAACAAGTCATTAAATTTGACCCAAAAAACGTGGATGCTCATATTGCTCGCGCAACAATAAAAATTGCAACTAAAGAATTTAAAGAAGCAAAATTAAACATTGAATCTGCAAAAGCAATTTCGCCAAATTCCTTACTCGTTGTTTATACTCAAGCATTACTTGAATTTACACAAGAAAATCATTCGGAAGCATTAGCTTCTATTCAGCAGGTACTCAGTGCGGCGCCGGGACACATGCCAAGTGTTTTGCTGGCTGGCGCCATACAACACGCTTTAGGATCATTAATACAGTCAGAACAATACTTACAACAATATATAAAAGCCGATCCAAATAACCTTTATGCCCGCAAGTTATTGGCAACGGTTCTACTAAAAAACCAACAGGCGCATATGGCTTTTGGCGTTATTGAACCTGCTTTAGGCATTATAGATCAAGACCCTCAGCTTTTTGCTTTGGCAGGTGAAGCTTATATTCAAATGGGAGATTTTGACAAAGCAAATGAGTATTTTGGCAAAGCGAGTATATTGACACCGAATATTGCTGCACTGCATACAGCAGTCGCTATTAGTAGAATAGCGCAAGGCGATAATGAACATGCCATCGCTGAACTAAAAGCAGCAATTGACCTAGACGGTGATTCAACAAGAGCAGGTATTTTACTGGTAATGACTCATATTCGACTTAAAGAATTTGACAAAGCACTAGATGCAGCTCAAGCACTTGAGAAGGAACAGCCAAATAACCCACTTTTCCAGAATCTAAAAGGTGGTGTTTATTTGAGTAAGAAAGATATACCTAGTGCTCGTGCTAGCTTCAACAAGGCATTGTCAGTGCAAGCCGATTACTTTCCAGCAATTACTAATCTCGCTCGACTTGATATTCAGGAAAATAATCCCCAAGCTGCAAAAAGACGTTTTGAAGCTATTCTAGAAAATGACAACAAAAATATTCAAGCAATGTATGCATTGGCTAATCTTGCATTAAGTCAACAAGACGTGGACTCAGCCACAAAATGGTTTGAGCTGGCAAGTAACAGAAATCCTGATGACCTCCAACCAGCAATTCAATTAGCCGTTTTTTATTTACGTACAGGTGAAAAAAGCAAACCACTTCTCATTTCTCAAAAACTACTGAGCACACATCCAGATGATCTTCGTGTTTTAGAAATTCTAGCTCAATCGCAATTGGCTAACGACAAAAAAGCTGCGGCATTAGGAAACTACGAAAAGATCGCGGCAAGGTCATCTGAGTCAGCTGAAGTTCAATTTAAGATTGCTTCCATTCATGCTTCAATGGAGAATCTTTCTGCGGCTTCTACTGCATTAAAAAGGGCGCTAGATATTAATCCTGACTTCCTTGAAGCAAAACTTGCCCAAATACAACTTGCTGTGCAAAATAAAAATGAGAGTGAAGCACTTAAATTAATTAAAGGTATTCAGAAGCAACATAATGAGTCCCCTGTTGGATATGTGCTTGAAGGTGATTTGTTAGTATCGCAAGACAAGCCTGAACTCGCTATAGAAGCCTATGAGCAAGCAATTTCTGTTGCAAAAAGCAGCGCAATCATGATTAAGCTACACGCCGTACTTAGCCACATTGGGAAAGAAAAAGAAGCGAATGCTAAGATGAACAAATGGCTTACTGATAACCCGTCTGATGCACAGGCACGCTTGTATCTCGCCGGTTCTTATTTAGACAAAAAACAGTATGACGTGGCTATTAAAGAGTACGAAATAATTGTTCAACAATCTCCAGATCATGCGATGACACTGAACAATTTAGCTTGGCTTTATCAACAAAAGAATGATTCTCGCGCTGTTGATTATGCTGAAAGAGCATTTCAAAATGCGCCAGAAGCACCTGCTATCCTAGATACCCTAGGCTGGATCTTATTTGAAAATGGAGACACCACACGAGCATTAACACTCTTAGAAAAAGCGGCCACTCTGGCACCTAACTCAGGTGAAATTCAATACCATTTGGCTGCGGCACTCGCTAAATCAGGAAACAAAACCAAAGCTAGAGTGCTACTTGAAAAAATACTGTCCTCTGAGAATACATTCACCCAAATTGAAGAAGCGAAGCGTTTATTAACGCAACTTAAATAAATTTACCCCCCCTAACTTGACGCCTGACTAGTTGACCACTGTTCAGGCGTCAATGTTTTCATCGATAACGCGTGAATCTTCTCCTTCATTTTATCACCTAGCGCACTGTAAACTAGTTGATGCTGCTGAATCATATTTTTATCCCGAAATTCGGCACTCACAATAATCGCTTGAAAGTGTTGCCCATCATCCCCCTCCACACGCACCAGTTCACAAGGCAACGATTCTTCGATATGTTGTTTAATATATGCTGATGTAATCATTTGTACGTCCTCTATTCGTGTTATTTTCAAATAATCTGTGAATACTCCTCCAGCCTAATGCCGGATTAATCGGCCATTCGGCTGATTGTTTTGCTACATTACCTCAAAATCACCATCTCAACACTGAAACTTACATTACAGACCTATTCTATTCCAGATCAAGACTAACCGACAATCTCAGCATGAAGTTCAATCACTTCAAGTTTACGCGTATTCAAATTGATGCAGCCCGTTAAGATTTGTCAGTGAGGAATTAATTTTGGAACACGCCGTTTAATGATATCAAGGGAAAATTTACTCAAGAACATGGCTTTTTCTTTTGCCAAATTATGTTCAGGACCTGCTGAATCACGAAATGCAGCCGACGTTAATAAAACGATACCATTTGGGTCGATACGTGTTTCTTCAATATTACTTTCCAGTAGTTTTGCGGCAGTCTCAATCGCAAACGACAAGTGGGGATCGAATGGTCCCACGATAAAAGCCGTATTGATGACATGTAACCAGTCAAAACCACGCCCCACCCCAAGCACCCATTCATTATGCTCAAGTTCTTCAATTGGCCTGTTTGAACTGCGCACTTGAGAAATATGTTTAATATTTCCATTAATAAGCGGTAATAGATCTAGAATGACACGCTCAGACAATGAGGGATACAGTGACCGCACTAATATCTCAGCTTCTTCTTTAGAAGACAACTTAACCTCGGCCAAATCAACCACACAATCATCTCCTCCATGTAAAACCAATGCATCAAGGTCTGTTTCAATACCACAAACAATAGGGACAACTGCGCCCCCACCATAAATATGGTCAAATTATGTTTTTAAGGCAATGGCGGTATCACGCGCTGCTACTTTGTCATAATTAAAACCTCGACAACCGCGATGAACATCACCACGCGAGAATGATAAGTCACAAATACGATACAATGCCGACCACGACTAATCGCGTACTGCACCCAATCATCCAGTGTGGCCTGAAAAAAGGGCCAACCCAAATTAAATTTCCCACCAAGATTACGGTAAGGCTGAATAATCCCAACCGTTGTTTGGGTCATAACGGATAAATTAAGCCGCCCATCCATACATTTTAACGCGGCAATTTCAGTGGGGTGTTCGCCGCGATACCGGCGACGTTCAGTAGCTAAGTCCATGAACGTCTGCGCATGCCGAACGTTAAAATCCAGCAAATAATCAATTCCGTGGTTTAAATGAGGCACAGGTTAGTATCAAAATAACAGTTTATTCAGATGATCATAATAACCAATAATCAATCGACTTAGTCGAGCCTAAAAAAGTTCAGGCAAGCGATACTTCAGGGAACCATATTTAAGAAAATAACGATTCCGCCAGCGCGTATATTGACGCGCTCTGAATTTTCATTATTTTTTTCAAGGAAATACTATATGAAAATGTGCATTGGGCACATGCCAACGATTGATGCATAGTTAAGCATTTTTGTATGGCAATATCAAAAATGAGTGAAAGGTAAAAAATCGGATTTCGTTTGATTGGTTAACAAACAATTAATCTCTATTAGAGTTATATTTATTTGTTTCCCTTCCATTTTTTTATGATGGGTAAGATGTTGGGTAAACATTAAACAGTTCACCCGAACCCTT
This sequence comes from Nitrosomonas sp., assembly GCA_021774155.1. Classification (GTDB taxonomy): domain Bacteria; phylum Pseudomonadota; class Gammaproteobacteria; order Burkholderiales; family Nitrosomonadaceae; genus Nitrosomonas. The sequence continues at coordinate 1,162 of JAJFJH010000446.1, read as the reverse complement.
GCAATCATTATATAACTGGCGGAGACTGAGGGATTCGAACCCTCGATGAGGCTATAAACCCCATACTCCCTTAGCAGGGGAGCGCCTTCGACCACTCGGCCAAGTCTCCGTGGAGCAGCAGGATAGCGGGTTATGCCATTCTGGTCAAATTAAATAACGTTTTTTAACCCTGAACAACTTGCTCTAGATCGAATGCTTTATGTAATACACGCACGGCAAGTTCCATGTATTTCTCGTCGACGACAACAGAGACTTTTATCTCTGAGGTGGCAATCATTTGTATATTAATACCTTCTTCGGCTAGTACTCTAAACATTTTACTGGCAATTCCTGCATGCGAGCGCATTCCAACACCCACAACCGATACTTTGGCAATTCTGTCACCACCAATCACATCACGTGCGCCCACATGTGGCTGAATTTTATTTTTCAGAATTTCCATTGTGCCGCTATAGTCACGTCGATGTACTGTAAATGAAAAGTCCGTTAAACCATCATGACCGACATTTTGAATGATCATGTCAACATCAACATTGGCATCAGCAACCGGACCTAAAATCTGATAAGCAATACCGGGATGATCAGGCACGCCTGATACCGTTATTTTCGCTTCATCACGATTAAACGCAATACCTGATATAACGGGTTGCTCCATATGTTCATTTTCCTCATAAGTGATCAACGTGCCCTCTCCTTCATCTTCAAAACTTGAGAGCACACGTAGTTTAACCTTATATTTACCAGCGAATTCCACCGATCTTAATTGCAGTATTTTGGAGCCGAGGCTTGCCATTTCCAACATTTCTTCAAACGTAACTGTCTTGAGTCGTCTTGCCTCGGGCACAATCCGCGGATCTGTCGTATAAATCCCATCGACATCCGTGTATATCTGACATTCATCCGCTTTAAGCGCCGCAGCTAATGCGACCCCCGTCGTGTCAGAACCACCACGCCCCAACGTTGTGATACTACCTGTTACATCAACGCCTTGAAATCCCGCAACGACCAAAACATAGCCGTCTTGCAGATCCTTGCGAATCTTGTCTTCGTCAATGTTAAGAATACGTGCTTTAGTATGCGCGCTATCGGTCAGAATGCTTACCTGTGTGCCCGTATAGCTTTTAGCCTTAATGTTTAATTCCATCAACGCCATAGACAATAG
>JAJFJH010000445.1 GCA_021774155.1 Nitrosomonas sp. | reverse complement strand
AGTTTATTCCGGCGATACACAGGTATTAAATTTCTTGCAAACAATGCAAGACCATAAAACTGTGGTGTTTGAATCACAGCCGACTGCTGAAAACTTAGCGATTACTGCCTTTCGTATTTTAGACGCAGCCTATCAAGATACTTATGGCAACCAATTAAAGTTAGAACAAGTGCGTTTATTCGAGACACCTAACTGTTGGGCTGATGCCATCCGAAACCAATGTTAAACTTCACCATTACTTTTTTTTATTATGTTTATTGATTCCCACTGTCATCTTGATTTCCCAGACCTTGCCAGTAATCTTGATGAGTTACTGCTTAATATGCAAGAGAACAAGGTTAAAAATGCCCTTTGTGTCAGTGTTAAGTTAGAAGATTTTCCTCGCGTTTTGGCTTTGGCTGAGGCACATGACAATCTTTATGCTTCTGTTGGTGTTCACCCCGATTATGAAAATATAGAGGAGCCGCAAGCCGAAACATTGGTTAAGCTTGCTGAGCACTCTAAAGTCATCGCAATTGGTGAGACTGGTTTGGATTATTTTCGCTTGGCGGGTGATTTAGAATGGCAGCGTGAACGCTTCCGTCAGCACATTCGGGCTTCTAGGCAAAGCAACAAACCATTAATCATACATACGCGCTCAGCTGCTGAGGATACCTTACGCATTATGGCGGAAGAGAGAGCTGATCAAGTGGGTGGCGTAATGCACTGCTTTACGGAAAGCTGGGAAGTGGCACAAAAAGCCATTGAGATGAATTTTTATATCTCTTTTTCCGGTATTGTTACCTTTAAAAATGCGGTGGCATTAAAAGATGTTGCACAGAAAATCCAGCTCGACCGAATGTTAATTGAAACCGATTCGCCTTATCTCGCGCCAGTTCCTCATCGTGGCAAAATGAATCAACCCGCTTATGTTCTTCATGTGGCGGAAGAAATTGCCAAGTTACGTGGTATTTCAGTTGAGGAAGTGGCTGCAGCAACCAGCCATAATTTTTTCAATCTATTTAAAGCTGCCTAAATGAATATACAATCATTCTCACAGAAGTTTCTGCTCATTTTGGGTCTTTGTTTCTCGTTCAATATTTATGCAGGAGATAATGATCAGCTGTTTAGAGCAATTGAAAATAATAGCCGATCAACGGTGACGAAATACCTTGAACAAGGTATCAGTCCCAATACCCTTAACCGGCATGGTTATACGCCACTCATGATGGCGATTAGAAATGAAAGTTTGCCGATGGCTGAGTTGTTTTTACAAGCAGGTGCTGATACAAAAATACGTAACAAATACGATGAGACGGCGATCATGTTGGCCAGTTACCATGGCCAGACTGAAATCGTTAAGCAACTCTATACGCATGGTGCAGCCATAGATCATGCGGGATGGAATCCGCTACTTTATGCTGCAACAAAAGGCCATGATGAAACCATTGCCTTGCTTCTATCCATGGGCGTTGATATTAACGCAGCTGCAGACAACGGAACAACCGCCTTAATGATGGCTGTGAGGGGGCATTACCCCAAGACGGTTCAGTTACTTTTAGATCAAGGCGCAAATCCTGATGCACAAAATGATGCGGGCGATACGGCGTTGGATTGGGCCTTGAAAAGAAACCATCAAGCTCTCGCTAAATTATTAAAGCAACATAGTAAGCATCAATAGCCTATGAAAACATTACAGAATAAAGTTGCTGTTGTTACCGGTGGCTCGCGAGGTATTGGAGCAGAGATCTCACTTTGCTTGGCGGAAGCAGGCGCAAAGGTCGTGGTTAACTATGTAAAGAATCAACAAACTGCGGATCAAATCTGCCAAAAGATTACCCAAGCTGGTGGTGAATGTCTTACTATCAAGGCAGATGTCAGTAATCCTGACGAGGTGAAGATGCTTTTTAATCAAACAATCGCGCATTTTGGCCAGGTAGATATTCTGGTAAATAATGCTGGCATCCTCATTTTCAAACCTATCGCCGATATCAGTGATGATGAGTTCAAACGTATTTTCGATATCAACGTTGATGGTGTTTTTTATACCCTGCGTGAAGCCGCCACACGGCTTGCAGATAATGGGCGTGTTGTGAACATATCTAGTACAGTCACGCGATTAATGCTGCCCAAGTATGGCATTTATGCCGCTACTAAGGGCGCTGTCGAACAACTCACTCGCGTGTTTGCAAAAGAAGTGGGTGAGAAAGGCATCACCGCGAATATCGTTTCACCTGGCCCTGTTGATACGGAGCTTTTTCGGGCTGGAAAAACAAAAGAGGATATTCAACGTATGGCTGCAATGGCTGCGCTGGGTCGAATTGGTGAAGTCGACGATATTGCGCAAATTGTTTTGTTTCTAGTGAGTGAAGAATCACGCTGGGTAACTGGACAAAATATTGGCGCAAACGGTGGCATGGTTTAGGGACTTGTCTCTAATTATTTAATGAAAATAGTACAATGTGAGCCAACTAACCCCTCTGGTTTTCAGTTGCTTTAAATATGCCGATTTCACATTTAGACCCCTCTGTTCTTCGCGTTACGATTGATCCTGATACACTCGGATTTTCTGATACCTCTGAATTGCTGCATCATCCATTATCATGGATAGGTCAAGAACGTGCTGAAGTTGCCGCGCAGTTTGGCCTTGAAATGACGCAGCCAGATTACCATTTATTCGTGATTGGTGAGGTGGGTAGTGGCCGTTCGTCCTTGTTAGCACAAGCGATGACTAAAACTGCCAAGCGCAGGGTTGTCCCGCCAGATTTGTGTTATTTAAACAATTTTGAAGCGCCAGAATCGCCAATAGCCATTCGTTTGCCTGCGGGCAAAGGTCGTGTGTTGCGTCGACATCTATTGCAATTAACCCAGTCATTGTTGACAGACATATCGCAGCGTCTTGATGGTCATGACTTTAAAATAAAAAGTGCAAAAATTGAGGCTAGATTTAAGAATGAAGAAGCAAAAGCTTATGCAGAGTTAGATAGTTTCTCTGAAAAACGGCACTGTGCTATTCGTCGTGAAACAGTGCAAATCTCCTATACCTTGCTTGATGATAATGGTGAGATTCTTACCGAAGATAAAATCATTTTATTGCCGAAAGCACGTAGGGCTGAGATTGATCAAGCTGAGATAGCGGTGCGTGAAGCAATCGTATTTTATTTTGAGAAAGTTGACCGATTTGAAGGAATTAAAAATACTGAATTGGCTAGTTTGCAACGTCAAATTATCCAGCCTTTCTTAAACAAAGTATTTAAAAGTATCCGTCATGATTTACCCAAACAATGCGAAGATTATGCTCGGTTAGATCGTTATCTGGATTTGATTGCGGAAGATATACTTCATAACTTAATGTCATTTGATCATCGGGAGAATGAGGAAAAACAGCAGGCAGCTTTAGAGCAATTATTTTGTCGTTATCAAGTTAATCTGATTGTTGATAACCATGATCTGAACGCCGCGCCGGTGATTATCGAAGATAACCCGCTATTTCGCACTGTGTTTGGCTGCATTGATTATCAATATAAAAATGGCCTATTAAATACCGACTTTACGCGTATTCGTGCAGGTAGCCTACTCAAGGCGCACGGTGGATTCCTCATGTTGCATCTTAATGACTTACTGGCGGATGGCTTGATATGGGATAAGCTACGGCGTTTCTTGCGAAGTATGCGGTTACAGATTGAAGAGCCTGGTTCCGCTATTGCTGCCAATATTGCTGATTCACTAGAACCGGAAGCAATCAATGTCGATGTAAAAATTATCTTGATTGGCTCACGTGAGCAATATTATGCGATACAAGAGCAAGATCCCGAATTTGCACGACGTTTTCGTGTAAAAGTCGACTTTTCTGATCGGTTTTCTGCCAATGCTGAAACCTACCGTGCTTCTTCCATATTTGTTGCACAGGTATGTCAGAAAATGCATTTGCCCCATTTTTCTGCTGCCGCAGTTGCACGTCTAATTGAAGAATCTCATCGCGAAGTGAACGATCAAGTACGCCAGAGCGCTATTTTTGCACGGACTGAGATGCTGGTTATGGAGAGTGCTGCTTTGTGTAATGTGCATGGGTGTAATTTAGTTGGTGCAGCTGATATTGAAGCGGCGCTTCAAGCACGCACCATGCGGCACAATTATCCACATCAACGGATGTTAGAGTCCATTGCAGACGGTGATGTGGTCGTTACATCTCAGGGCGAAAAAGTGGGGCAGCTTAATGGTTTGACGGTCATCGATTTAGGGGACCATAGTTTTGGTGTTCCGACGCGAATTACTGCACGTACGTTTGCTGGCGAAGAAGGTCTGCTCAATATCGAACGTGAAGTTGAGATGTCAGGTCCAATTCATGACAAAGGTGTTTTTATACTACAAAATTATTTAGCCGCTTTATTTGCTCATATAGCGCCCATTGCACTGAATGCATCCATAGTCTTCGAACAAGAATATAACGTTATAGAAGGCGACTCTGCATCATGTGCGGAATTATATGCGCTGCTTTCATCATTGTCCGGGCTGGCGATTAACCAAGGTATTGCGGTAACAGGGGCTGTCAATCAGTACGGTGAAGTTATACCTGTTGGGGGTATCAATGAAAAAATAGAAGGCTATTATTATGTCTGTAAAAAAGCGGGCTTGGATGGTAATCAAGGCGTTTTGATACCCTACCAAAATGACCGATACTTAATGCTAGACCATCAAATCGTCGAAGCGGCTGGCAAAGGATTATTCCATATCTATACCATGCAAAATGTAATGGAAGGTATGGAGTTAATCACCGGTGTTCCTTCAGGTCTACCTGTTGACAGGAATTCTAAAAATGTGAAATATGCTTCAGGCAGTATATTGGGACATGCACAGAAGACATTAAAGTCTTATCGCCATGCCTGTTTGAAGTCACAGCAATCTAAATCGTAATGTCGATTTCCTGACGAATCAATTTTTATCTGTGAATGATAAGCTCACATTTCAGAAGCAAAGTTTCTGAATATAAGGCATAAAAAAACCGTTCCCAAGGGAACGGTTTTTTCGTATTAGTTGCTTCTAAGTCAGATACTATTCACGATCATCTAAGATGTTTTGGCTTGGTGGGTATTGACCTGGCTTAGGCTCGCCACATCCTACTAAAAACAATGCCACAAATGCTGCTGCAATTAAGAGGGTATATTTCATTATTTTAATTCCTAGAATATGAAAAAAAAATATTATAGCACAGCGATAT
>JAJFJH010000444.1 GCA_021774155.1 Nitrosomonas sp. | reverse complement strand
CCTAGAAAGTCCTGTTGCGATGATAAAGCCACCTAACAACAGAAAAATAGTTGGTGCTGCATAAGGTGTTGTGCTTTCTTCCATGGTCATCACACCCAATGCTGGAAACAGCAAAACAGGCAATAGCGATGTAACAGGAATCGGCAAAACTTCAGTCGCCCACCAAGACGCCAACAATAGCGCAACACCCGTGGTATGCCATGCAGAAATTGACATATTTTCAGGCGCAGGCAAGAGGATAGTCAGTAACAAAAAACTAACGCCGATTAATGCGCCAACCTGCTTTGAAGTTGAGAAAAGTACAGGCACTTTATTGTTTGGATCAGTAGGCATAATGGTTAAAAAGTATAAATGACATAACAAACTTACGCGATAATCATACAATAAAATTTTTGCATCCTGATATAATCGGAAAAATATTCCTTTTTTATCATTTCAGATAATGAAGTGCATGCACTGTATAATTCACCCCTGTAATCTCTTAAAAATACATTAATAAAATTCGTAACTTTTGTTTGGATTGGAGGAAGTAAATGGTAGTCGCTGATGTTTTGAAAATGATTCAAGACAATGAAGTTAAATTTGTTGATATGCGCTTTACAGATACCAATGGCAAAGAACAACATGTAACGATTCCCGCTCACTCATTTGACGCTGACAAATTTGAAGACGGCCATCCATTCGATGGCTCATCTATTGCTGGTTGGAAAAGCATCCAAGCTTCCGACATGCTTCTTATACCAGATCCAGATACTGCAAACATGGATCCATTCTTTGACGATGCAACACTCATCATCTCTTGTGATGTTGTAGAACCTTCAGATGGCAAAGGCTACAGTCGCGATCCACGTTCACTTGCAAAACGTGGTGAAACCTATCTTAAATCAACAGGCATTGGCGATATTGTCTACTTTGGCCCTGAACTTGAGTTTTTTATTTTTGATTCCGTAAATTGGCATACTGACATGTCTGGTTGCGCTGTAAAAATTACATCTGAAGAAGCAGCATGGAGTTCAGCTCTAAAATATGACAGCGGCAATATTGGTCATCGACCGCCAGTTAAAGGTGGTTACTTTCCAGTCCCACCCGTAGACTCATTGCATGACATTCGTTCGGCTATGTGCTTAACTCTTGAAGAGATGGGCATAGAAGTCGAGGTGCATCATCATGAGGTTGCAACAGCGGGCCAGTGCGAAATTGGCACAAAATTTAACAGCCTTGTTAAACGCGCAGATTGGAATCAACGACTTAAGTATATTGTGCATAATATCGCACACTCCTATGGTAAAACAGCGACCTTCATGCCCAAACCTATTGTGGGTGATAATGGCTCCGGCATGCATGTCCATCAATCTATCTGGAAAGACGGCCAAAATCTTTTTGCTGGCAATGGCTACGCGGGTTTATCTGAAAGTGCACTGCACTACATTGGCGGCATCATCAAGCACGCCAAAGCTTTAAATGCCCTCACCAACCCAAGCACCAATTCCTATAAACGCTTGGTTGCCGGTTTTGAAGCGCCTGTTAATTTAGCTTATTCGGCCAGTAACCGATCTGCGGCAATACGCATACCTCATACTAACAATCCGAAAGGTAGACGAGTAGAAGTCCGTTTTCCAGACCCCACGGCTAATCCATATATCGCATTTACAGCATTAATGATGGCAGGGCTTGATGGCATCCAGAACAAGATTCATCCTGGAGATCCTATGGACAAAAACCTTTATGATTTACCACCTGAAGAAGCTTCAAAAATACCCAATGCGTGTGCATCTTTGAATGAAGCGCTGGAAAATTTAGATAAAGATCGTGATTTTTTGATTCGCGGTGGTGTTTTCTCCAATGATATGATTGATGGTTACATAGAGCTTAAAATGAAAGAAGTTGCTCTACTTCGTTCAACAACACATCCGATCGAATTTGACTTGTATTACAGCCTGTAAGATTCATACGTTTAAATAGCAATGAATTATGGCTCTTCTTTGATCTCACCAGCCGAAATTAAAAGCTAAAATTGTATATCAAGGCTACTCGGGCCCCGTGTACAATCTTATAATTCTGTCTAGTGAGATATGGGAGAAAAAGAATTACGGCTAGCAGCCATTCTAGTTACCCTTTCTGTCGTTTCAATCACAGAAATTTATGCTGATATTTATAAACATGTAGACAAGAATGGTCGGATCACCTATTCAAACAAAGCAGTTAGCGGAGCTAATAAGCTTTCAGCAAACTCGCCCTTATCTACAAACAATTACCCAAACGTCAGTCACGACGCTCAGGCTAAACGCGATCTAAAGCGCCGACGAATCCTTGAAAATGAACTCGCAACTGAGAAGAAACTGTATGTTAATGCGAAGCAAAGCTTAATCAATACTCAAAAAAATGCTAAGGTCTCAAGAAACAACGGCAATAATTCTCAAGAAAATCTGACGCAATATAGTAAAGAAATTAACAATCGGAAATTATTACATGAAAGAAATATCACGGCGCTAAGAAAAGAATTAGCAAATTGATATCTATCGTTTAAAACATGGATGGTGGCTCATGAAATCTAATGGCATTATGCTTCTAATATTATTTATTGTTTCTAGTTTTGTTCAAGCAGAAGTATATAGACATGTAGACGAAAAAGGGAATGTCACTTACTCGAATATGCGCTCAAAAAACTCAAAGGCAGTTGATCTACCTTCGATCACCGTCGTTCCTGCCATTCAAACAGAAGAAGTCAACTCGATTATAGAAAGAAGAAAAGAGTCATCTAACAACAAAAAACAACGTAATGACATTGAAGAACAGATATCTGACGAAGAAAGTCGTCTTTCAGATTTAAAAAATGAATATAAAGATGGGACGCCAGATCGCTTAGGTAGCGAAAGAAATTATCAACGATACTTAGATCGGGTTGAACGACTAAAAGGTGAAATAGCTGTCAGAGAAAAAAACCTTAATAACCTTCAACAAGACCTGCAGAATTTGCCAAACCCAAATTAGCTAGCTATAGCCTATTGATCATCTTAGTGAGCTCGACCATAACAGGCGCATGATCAGATGGACGCTCAAGCCTTCTAACTGATTTGTCTATTACACAAGAAACACATTGATGGGAAAGGGTCTCACTCAGTAAAATATGGTCAATTCTCATCCCACGGTTTCGACGAAATGCCATCATTCGATAATCCCACCAAGTAAATGCTTTCTCTGGCTGTTCGAACATACGAAAACTGTCCACAAGCCCCAGATCCAGCAACCCATGATAAGCATTTCTTTCAGGTTGACTGCACAACACTTTGTCTTTCCATGCAACCGCATCATAGGTATCTTGATCTTCTGGTGCAATATTGTAGTCACCAAGCAATGCCAATTTTGGATATTTGACAATTTCCTCTTGAAGCCATTCATGAAGTGTACGCAACCAGTTTAATTTATATTGATACTTATCTGACTCGATACTTTCACCATTTGGAATATAAACACAAATTACTCGAACATCAACGTACGTTGCCGCAATAACACGCTTCTGAGCATCGTCCAACTCAGGTATGGCTGACACAACGTCTTCACCTGTGCGTTTACTTAATAATGCAACACCATTAAAAGTTTTTTGCCCGACAAAAACTGATTGATATCCTGCTGCTGTTATTTCATCCAACGGAAAATTTTCATCTTGTACTTTCGTTTCTTGCAAACATAGGACATCCGGCTGGTGAGCTTCTAACCAATCAATAACCTGTGGTAAACGGACTCTTAAAGAATTAACATTCCATGTTGCAAGCTTCATATCAACTCGTTACGTTATAAAAATTTTGCAGTGCAGCATGATGGCCAGAGGTTTTTCCACTGTCGCAACATCATGAACATCCACAAAAAAATTGCCGGCGATTATTCTAAGGCCAAACCAACGTGCTATAAAATTATAGTCGTCTATATTGCCCCACATCCTCTTTTGACTCAGGATCAGCAGATGTACCAACCAAAGTGGGGATTTTGGGGATTTGATAGCCCTGGATATCTAATAGCTAATCTCATTCCAATAATCCCACCCATTGATAAGCCAACAAAATGACATGATGCGCAATTAATTATTATTAATGTTTCAAAGTATTTTTCATTATACGATTCAACCAATGACTAATGTCAGCGATCTCATCGCCACATACTGAATGTGCCATATCATATTCATGCCACTCAACGTTACAGTTCGATGCTAACAGTTTATCTTTTGAAGCCTTTGCTTTAACAATCGGTATGACCATATCATTACTGCCATGCACCATAAAAATGGGTGCCAAACGATTCGCAACTGAAATCTCATCTACAAGTGTTTGAGACAACGACAAATAGCACGACAACGCCATGATACCTGCAATTTCATTCTTGTAGCGAAGTCCTACCTGTAGCGCCATCACACCACCCTGGGAAAATCCTGCCAAAATAATATTTTGAGATGGGATACCACGCTGAACTTCTTGCCCTATTAACTTTTCTATTGCTTGTTGTGATTGACGTATACCTTCTTCATCCTCAGAAAAACCCAAAGTCTGATCGTAGATATCGTACCACGCGCGCATAATATATCCATTATTAAAACTAATCGGACGCTCAGGTGCATGTGGAAATATAAATCGGATAGAAGCTTCTGGCAATAACGCTAATTCATGAACTATTGGCAAAAAATCATTACCATCCGCACCCAAACCATGCATCCATATCACCGAGAAGATTGGCTTATCTCCGATCTCAATTTTAATATAAGGCAGAGTTTGACTCATTAGTTTAATATATCTATTTGTAGATAAGTTATTATGTAAGCTAGTTCTTTCAGAGGGCGCGACAAAGACAGACATACAAAAATTGTAGCGTGTGATTTATACATTTTGACTTACTTTATGGGTTGATCTTAAATTGGGTTGATCTTAAATTTCTCGATCTCCATAAAAAAACCGGCACACCGGTCTGTCTTGCGACAGCGGTGTGCCGGTGTGCAGTCTAACTTAGCTTAAAGCTTAGTAAAGACAGGTATAACTGCGCCAGCAATACTGTTGACGTAGCGGTTACCATCTTCATCCCAAGTCATAAGCAAGCCACCAAAACGACTCTCAGGAT
>JAJFJH010000443.1 GCA_021774155.1 Nitrosomonas sp. | reverse complement strand
ATTACCAAACGTGCGTCTTTTGCAGGCCGACCATGTGTTGATGATAGATTCTGATAATAGCCGCTGGCCAATTCATCCCAGGGAATGCATTGACTAAGTTTCACCCAACGATTGTTGGAGAAGAACTCGGTTTTGATAGCTGGCATCACGCAAATCAATTGATAGCAAGGATTGTAAAAGATAAAGGGTTAAATATAAAGGCAAGTGATAATAAGTATCATGTTGCAGTCATGGCTGGGAAAATTATGCAAACGCATAAGTATTCACAAGCTGCAATTGATCTTTTGTCTTCTGTTATGAAAGGTAATGATTATCACGTTGAAATATAGCGACAGTTGGCTTTAGATGTCGAACAGAGAATTTCAGACATACGGCGCATGCGTCACAAAGTCTCGAAATCATAATACTAAAATTGAGTTCATCTTTTCAATTTTCGACTCATTATCTGACGCTGTTAATTATTCCCAATTACTATGCTTGAACAATCATTTTTTAATGGAGATGTATTACAAAAGTTTATGTTGATTGCTCTTTTTTGTGCTGAAACTCACTTAAGATTTAATGAAGCTGTTGAATCTATTGTTATGATAGATTCTGAATGGAGGGTTGTGGTAAATCCTGATATAACGTGGATTAACAATAATTACAACAACGTAACTATTGTAGTAAGTATTTTTAATAATGAAATATTGAAAGGAAAAATTTTAAAAAAATTAAACTTTAATGTGCATGCAGCACCTGTTTGGTATCGAGGCATAGGCGGAGCTGTTTTTGCGATATTAGAAGGTCGAAAAACACATGGAGTAGTAGCTCATGTAATGGATGAAAAAATTGATCATGGCCCAATAATTGATTCTTCAATATTCAATATTGAAGGGGATACATATGAGAAGGTTGTTACAAAAGCGCATGATCATAGCATTAAGCTTATGAAGTCAATTTTGATTAGGTATAAAATCACTGGTGGGGTGTTTACACATTCCTGTTTAAGGTGGGCCGGAGGTTTGAAAACAAAAAATGATCTATTTAAAGCATTGGAAAATACATCGTCATGTTTTTCAGATAAGATTATTTCTCATTATTCGAGAAATTACAGAATAAAAAAATAATTGAGGTGATAAATGAGTCTTGAGTCCGCAGAGCCTGACTTGGTATCAAAGCGAGTTCAATACGAAATTTTACAAAGTCGAATAGCGCTACATGGGGGTAGAATGTGGCAACTACCTCTTACCTACTTAGGAATGCTTGCGATATCTCTTACGGTAGTTAATACCGAGAATTCAAATGTTCCATTCAATACTTGTTTTTAATAATGGCTGTCTTGGGAATGATTCTTACTTGGTCTTTATTTGGTGCTTATGAGGGATATAGTAGAACTGCAAGAAATATGAGCATACTAGAAGCGGAGTTAGGTCTGGGAAGTTTTACAAATAATCATCCGTCCCATAGTGTGCCATATTTTTTACTGATGTTGTTTGGCATTGGATGTTGTTTCATTGCATTCTTACATTATACTAATCTTCCATTAGAGAAATCAGAAAAAGTTGACAAAACGTATTGCAAACAATAACAAAAGTGTTAGTCATTGCATCCTGCGTGTGGTCTGAAAATCGAAATGTCCGATATTGTTCTCGAGTTGTTTTCTGGTTTGCTGCCCAGATGGATGAAATAATTTCAATTTAAATCTAAAAACTATCCAGTTCTTGGGTAATGACAAGGTATTGTGTGCTGTGCGTGGTCTACTATAGGTCTACTAAGCCTGAAAAGAAAAAAAGCCTGCATCTCTGCAAGCCTTTAAATTCTTGGCTCCCTGACCAGGGCTCGAACCTGGGGCAAACGGATTAACAGTTCTTGTTACCGTATAACTTCTATATTTTAAAATGCTAATAACAAAAAAATTGAAAATTTATTTTTGATTATTGCTTACTCATCTTCCGTCTACATCGCATCTACATGAATAAGAAGTATTTGTTTCTTATATTCGTTCTACTGTCTACATAGCGTCTACATCAAAATACTTGAATATTTTTAAGTATAGTAACTTATTGAATTAATGGTGCTGTTGGGCAGAATCGAACTGCCGACCTACTGATTACGAATCAGTTGCTCTACCAACTGAGCTACAACAGCTTTGGTGTTGCAAGATGCGTGGATTATAGCGGCTTGAGTGGGTGTGGGCAATTGCTGGCTAATAATTAGTCGGGTTGGCCGTGAAATAAAGCTGCGTGCGGAGCACACTCATTAAACAAAGCTGGTTTCAGCCAGCAATACTGAACCTGCTGACTTTAGTCGGCAGTGGTTAAGTTTTTTTCGGTTGTAGAGGGTGTCTTGGTGTTTTTCCAATAACTTTCGTTTAAGTTCGGTGAATGTCTTCAAAAATCTGTACATTGTCTTAGTAAAGGTAGATAATGCTGTTATGGGTTTTAAGAATACAAAAACGAAAAAAATCTTGGTAGTTCATGGGCCGAATTTGAATCTTTTGGGTATGCGTGAGCCGGAGATTTACGGCAGCGAAACGCTTGATGATATTAACAGAAATTTAATTCAACTGGCAGAGAAGGCCGGAGTTAAATTAGAGGCCTGCCAGAGCAATGCTGAAAGCGAGTTGATTGATAGAATTCAATTAACAATGAGTGACGGGACTGATTTCATTATCATCAATCCGGCGGCATTTACGCATACCAGCGTGGCTTTGCGGGATGCGTTGGCGGCGGTTAAAG
>JAJFJH010000442.1 GCA_021774155.1 Nitrosomonas sp. | reverse complement strand
ATTGACAAAGCTGTATTTCGTTCCTGTTCTTCTGGCAGCATTTGTTTACGGAATGCGAGGGGCACTGGTGCTTTCGATAATTGTAACGCTGACTTATTTACCGCATGCCACCTTACATTTGTGGATTACGCAAAGCACTACGATTGAGGAGTGGCTGAGATTTTTTTGCTATGGGTAGTTGGTATGATTGCCGGTAGCTCATCACAGCGATTAAAACATTCCCAGACCGAAAAAAGCCGTTTAGAGGCACTCGAAAGTGTTTCAAATGTTCTTGGCGTCATCAATTATGAGGTCGTGGTGGATTACCATGCATGTGTTGTATATCCACACATAAACCGATACAATCTGTTTCTTCAGTCAGTCAGCAAAATTCATTTAACATTCAGGTCGAAAGGTATTATGGCAGATTCCATTTTAGTGGGACAGGGTACAGTTGCCGTTAACCAGTCAGCGCTTCGTCCCTGTTTCGGGATTGTTATTTGAGGTGATTTCATTTTAGTTTTTGGTTTTCTATAATTATAGATACCGGGTGAAATGAATGAATTCCATAGAAGACCTGAATTATATTGGTTTGATGACATACAGCTTTCTTGCTGCGACTGTTATTCCACTGAGCTCCGAAGCGGCTTTGGCAACGGCACTTGCGTTCAGCAAAGATCGGGCGCCATTGCTCTTTTTCGCCACAATTGGTAACTGCGCAGGCGTGGTATTCAATTTCTGGTTGGGTTGGAAAGGTGAAGAGAAATTTCTGCGTAAAAATTTACAAAAGAAAAGTGTGGCTAGGGCCTATAAGATAATGCAACGATGGGGAAAGTGGTCGTTGATATTTTCGTGGATGCCAGTTATCGGCGATCCAATAACGGTTCTGGCCGGTGTGTTAAAACTAAATATTTTCATATTTGCCTTAGTAACCTTCTCATTGCGATTTTTGAGATACTTGTTTATAGTCGGCTTGTTCAGTTTATGATTGAGGAAATTGATGGGTACAAGTAGTAAAGAGCGGTATGTAACAGCATTAAGATATGACGGGTTGACATCCCTATATGATCCAATCTTGCAATTGACAATGCGAGAAAAGATATTTAAAGGTAGGTTAATTGAACAGGCTAACATACAAAAGGACCAACGTGTGCTCGATCTTGGCTGTGGCACGGCAACGCTTACTATCATGATCAAGCAAATTCAGCCCTCGTCAGATGTTGTTGGGCTGGATGGTGATGTAAAGATCCTTAAAATTGGACGCCAGAAGATTGAAAACAGGGGCTTGGATATTGCTCTGCAAGTTGGGTTGTCGTTTGACACCATGTTTCCCGATAATTCGTTTGACCGAGTAATTTCTAGTCTGCTTTTTCATCATTTGCTGCCCGCAGATAAACGACGAACTGCTGCAGAGGTCTATCGTATCCTCAAACTGGGCGGAGAATTGCACATCGCTGATTGGGGTAGGCCAAGTAATTCATTAATGCGAGCAGCGTTTTTGGGAGTGCAACTTCTTGATGGCTTTGCAGCAACAACAGAAAATATTCAGGGTAAACTCCCGGATTATATGCAAGAGGCAGGGTTTCAAGACGTTACAGAAACAGATAGACTAAACACGGTCTTTGGGACATTGGGTTTATACAAAGCAACTAAAAATTGAATTCGCAAAACGAAGTTTAAGGAATTAAATTAGAATATGTCACATTCATTAAAGGAAGCAGTACTCCCTTGTGCTCATGACCACCGACCTTTAGTCCATGCACACGACGAGCATCATCGTGGCGAAGATGACCGCCATTCACATAAATTTGATATGCATCGTCCGCAACAACGTCGTGCGCTCTTTTGGTGTGTTGCATTAACCACAACAATGATGATTATCGAATTCATCGCCGGTTGGTTCACGGGTAGTCTGATGCTCAGATATATATCAGCGACGCTATCCACATGCTTTCTCATGCCACTTCATTGGGTGTGAGCTTATTGGCTATTGTTATCGCCCAAAAGAAATCTGGCAATTCGTTTTCTTTTGGACTTTTTCGAGTAGAAATCCTGGCTGCCTTATTCAATGGTATTGGGCTCGCTGGCTTCAGCTTATGGATTGTTTATGAAGGCGTTGTGCGGCTTCTTAATCCCGTGGCCATTCTTGGCCCGGAATTAACAGTGGTAGCAATCGTTGGGCTCTTAGTCAATCTGACCACAGCAATTATCTTGAAGAGGGCTGGATTGGAGGATTTGAATACAAAAAGTGCATTTTTGCATATGCTCGCGGACACATTCTCTTCAATAGCCATCGTAACCGGTGGCGTAATTATTTCTTTTACCGATTGGGTGGTTGTCGATCCTATTCTCAGTATGGTCGTCGCCGGAGTCGTGGCGAAATGGTCATGGGGGTTGCTACGGGATTCGACATTAATTTTAATTAATTATTTTAATGGAACACAACCCAAATCTCTGAAAACTGATGAAATCGAAGATGAACTTAGACGCGAATTCTCCGAAATCAAAGACCTACACGACATTCATATCTGGGAGGTTGCATCGCAATTCATTAGCATGACCACTCATATCGTCCTCGACGACCTCATGCTTAATGAAACTCATGACATCCGAAAGAAAATAGTTGACTATTTGCGCCATAAATTCGGTATTGCTCATGTTGTTATTCAATTTGAATGTTAAAATTTGATGTTGGCTCATAAAGGCCACAAAGAAGTAGAATAATTAATTAGAAAGGTTAGGCCAGAGCATGAAATGTCCAAACTGTAATCAAACAGTTACGCGTAAAAGCACATTTTGCCCTAAGTGTGGTGAGAAAATCGTTCAAAGAACATCTGCGAAACCGGTTGACAATAGTCAAAGGAACCCATTATTTACGGGATAGGATTCCTTGTGTTTGGTGTTTGGTGTTTGGTGTCCTGATTGGATTTACTACTTTGAAATATAGTGCAAATTCTAATAATCAACTGCCAGCAACCGCATCTAATTATCAGGGCGTCCAAACAGCTACGGTATTGGATATTGCAAAAGAATTCATGTGTTTTTGTGGTACTGCGATGATCCACTGGACACTTGCCAATGTGATCATCCTAAAGGTGAGTTGGAGGGCTAAAAAGTTTATCGGACAGAAATTGCAGGAGGGGTATAAAACGCCGCACAGCGTTGAATTGGTTCAATCTAAATACGGAGTATCAAAAAGGTCCTTGAGCATAGACAGTCTCAACAAAACCATCTTACTAATATAAAATCATGAAAGAAGTCGAACATTTTTCCTTTCCTAGAAAATGGGGGACGTTAAGGCCAAAGTTCATAATCTCCCTTGTTGCTATTCTGGCTTTTCTGGGTATCATCATTGGGTATGTCGAAATTAGTCAGAGTCGCAAGGATGTTATGGAGATCTTGCGGAGAGAGGCAGAAACGGTCACGGATGCGTTGTCCGTCAGTGCGGAGAATGCGATACAGGCCTACAGCGAGATTGAGGAATACATAGAGAATCATCTCTTTAACACAGCCCTTCTTGTAAATCATTTAAACATGGAAAGCAGTCTTTCGGTGATTAGCTTCCAGAACCTGATGCAGGAGAGTGGTGTCGCCAAGTCCTTTTATGTGACAGAAAAGGGAAATTTGCGCGGCTTTGCCTATCCCGACAAGACAGTTCAAAACTTCAAGCCCGGAAAGGTCGCAAGGTTCATTGAGCCATTGTTTTCTCAGAGTAAAGATCGAACAAGTGGCCTTGTCGAGGATTGGGAAGGGCAGGTTCACTTCGCAATAGGTCTCAAAAGCACTCCCGAGGCAGCCTGGGTACTTTGCGCTAGTCCCTCAACGCTGCTTGACCTTCGCAGACGTGTAGGCATTGGTAGGTTGATACAGGATCTTGGCGAGAACGAGGAAATTGCATACATTGTTCTCCAGGATGAGGAGGGGATCATCTCTGCTACAAAGAACGTTTCAACGATGCCGAGTCTGGGCACAGACTCTTTTTCACAGCAGGCAGTCGCCAACAGGCAAGTTATGTCGAGAGTTACTCAATTCAATAGTCAAGAAGTGTTCGAGACTATTAAGCCGTTATCAATTGATAGTAAGATGCTTGGACTGATTCGCGTCGGTCTCAGGATGGATGCTGCCAACCAGGCGGTAACTCGTACGACTCAAAGAGCCGTTGCTGTGGTATTCGGGTTTATTGTGCTAGGTGTAATTTTGTTTAATTTTTTGGTTACTAACCAAAACTATGGATTGCTTACCGACGCTTATTCCAAAATCAAAACGTATACGGGGAACATTCTGGAAACCATGGCGGACGCTGTAGTGGCGATAAATCGAGAAGGCCGCATAACGCTGTTCAATCGAGCGGCTGAAAAACTATTTGCTAGGTCATCTGGAACGGCTCTTGGTAAATCTTGTCACGACATCATCGGCATGCAGACTTCTCTATTGGACGAGGCCCTGACTAGCGGGCAAGGTGTGCAGGATAAAGAAGTGGAATATCAGCTTAATGACCATAAGGCAATTCTTGCGGTGACCACGACTCTTTTGCGAAACAATGCTGGCGAGATTGATTCCGCGGTTGCGGTTGTGAAAGACTTGACAGAGAAGAAAGCTTATGAGGAAAGGCTGCGTCGTCAGGAGAAGCTCACAGCTATGGGAGAACTGGCATCGGGCGTTGCCCACGAAATCCGCAATCCATTGAACGCTATCAGCATCATTGCACAACGCTTCTCTTATGAGTTCAAACCCGTAGAAAGGGAAGCTGAATATCGGGATTTGGCCGATTCAGTTGTTTCTGAGGCTCAGCGTGTGAGTGTGATTATCGACCGGTTTCTTGAATTTGCTCGCCCACCGAAGCTGAATTTACAGCGCCTGGAGTTGAATGAGGTTATAAAAAAGGCTGTGACTTTGGTGGATAGTCAGGCCAAAGAAAAAGGCGTCTTGATCAGATACGAAGCGAAAGACACGATTGAACTTTCGATAGATGGTTATCAAATCGAACAAGTATTGGTGAACCTTTTGCAAAATAGTCTGCACGCAATTTCATCGAGCGGAAAAATCAATGCACGATTTTATCAAGTCGACCATGAGGCAGTGGTTGAGGTTTCAGATACAGGAGTAGGTATACCGACCGAGAATCTCGGCAAAATCTTCGACTTGTATTTTACAACAAAAGAAGAGGGCACAGGCATGGGGTTGAGTCTATCGCAGCGAATTGTCTCCGAGCATGGGGGAAGAATCGATGTAAGCAGTGAGATTGGACGGGGAACAACTTTTAAAATCTTCTTGCCCATTAGGAAGGAGAAAGTTTAGATGTCTTCGTATACGATTTTAATTATCGATGATGAGCAAATGCAATTGAAGGCATTAGCTGGCTTTCTCAAAAACAAAGGTTTCCAGGTAGAAGCTACCACTTCACCAATCGAAGGTATTCAGAAAGTTAAAAGTGCCTCAGTGGACTTACTATTAACGGATTACAAAATGCCTGAGAAAAATGGACTTGAGGTTTTGACCGAGACGAAAGCTATTAATCCTGAGGTGGATGTGGTCGTGATGACGGCATTCGGTAGCATTGACTCTGCGAAAGATGCGATCAAAGGCGGTGCGGTCGATTATCTCACCAAACCCGTCGACCTGCTGCAATTAGAGCTTATAATTAAGAAAGCCCGGGAAAGGAAACAACTTATTTCGGAGAATAAGCACTTAAAAGAGCAACTGGCCGAGAAAGCAAGATTTAAGAACATCATCAGCCAAAGCCCACAGATGGAAGAAGTTCTCAGTCGAGCCGCACGGGTTGCAGACAGCAAGGCGACGGTGCTGATTCGAGGGGAAAGCGGAACGGGCAAAGAACAAATCGCGCTGGCCATTCATGCCGCCAGTCCCAGACGAGACGGTGCTTTCGTGGCAGTGAACTGCGCAGCGTTATCCGATGGCGTGCTGGAGAGCGAATTGTTCGGACATGAAAAAGGTGCCTTTACCGGCGCCATGCAACAGGTGAGGGGACGGTTCGAGCGAGCCGATAAAGGTACGTTGTTTATTGACGAGATCGGTGACATTCCTCCCACTGTACAGGTAAAACTATTACGGGCAATTCAGGAGCAGACCTTTGAACGGGTGGGCGGCACGGAAACGATTCGGGTAGACACAAGAATCGTCGCTGCAACGAATCGTGATTTGGAGAGGATGGTGAGGGATGATCACTTTCGCGAGGACCTATATTATCGTTTGAATGTCGTATCGGTTCATGTTCCACCTCTTAAAGAACGTCGCACTGACATCCAGCCGTTAATCGACCATTTTCTCATGAGATTCTTAGTGGAAAATCAAAAGCGCATTCAGGGGCTCTCAAAGGAGGCCATGGATTTGCTGATGAAGTACGACTATCCAGGTAATGTGAGAGAACTGGAGAATATCATCGAGCAGGCTGTGGTGCTTAGCCGTGGGGACATCATCAACAGTGAAGACTTGCCGTTTGCCGTCCAGAATCTGCAAAGCGAAAAAGAAGGTGCGACAGGCGATCTAGAGAAACGAGTGACGGCCTTTGAACAAAAGCTTATTCTGGAAGCTTTACAGAAATTTGGCGGTGTGCAAACGAAGGCCGCTGAACTTCTTGGACTGAGTGAAAGAAACTTACGCTACAAGCTAAAAAAACACGGTATGAAGTAAGGCATTCAATGACCATGAAAATTCCATAGCCGCTAGCACTAGGGGCCCAGAAATCCTAACACCCCTTGGTAGTCCGAGACCTGCGAAACATCGGCTAATCTATGCGGTTTGATATATGCTTTGATTTCTTTCATGCGTGCATTCCTTTCATCGTTATTTATGTCTAGTCACACCACTACATCCAAATGAAAAAATCTCACGTTGCCGTCTTTGTCTTAATCGGGGTCCGCACGTTTTTTCACAAGCATGAAGCGTACATTTACGGACGGATGTTCAAATGCCCCCGCTAGTCCATATCATTCCTTGAAACTGGTCATTTTTGAGCACTGACCTTCTGGTTCGGCTCTGCGTACTCCACAAAAGACGCCTTTTCACAGGCGGCAATTACCTCTTCAAGGCTTTTGTTCGACGTAACTTTATACACCTTCAGGTTCAGCGCAGTAATAGTTTTTACGTGCTGCAAACCAACCTCTAATTCCAACGCCCGAACCCGAGACTCTTCGATATCAGGTTTGAATTTGACCAATATTTCCAGTCCGCCGGAATCTGTTACCCCACGAGTTGATTTGTCTTCACTGAAACCGGGCGACAGTTTTATGACCGAAACCGAATTGTCCCCATAATTAGTCACATAAAGCTTGCTGTGGTTGGCGGCGGAAACCACACCAATAGGTTTGGTGCCGACAGAGAATTCTTCTGGATGTTTTTGATATGTTTTTGCATCGTAGTTGAAAACTTTCGCGCTATTGAAATTCTCAAATTTGCTGACAAAAAGAAATGCCATATCGATGAGTGGATTGAGGAAACCATCAGCGGAACAAAAAGAGTCAGCGAACGCAAACTCGGCAAACTTCTGCAGCGCATGAAAAAAAGTGACATCCTCATTGTCAGCGAGTTATCTCGGCTAGGCAGGAATCTGATGGAAGTGATGAGTATTCTGCACGACTGCATGGAGCAAAACATAAAGGTTTTCACCGTCAAAGAAGGCTATGAACTCGGCAACAACATCAACTCAAAGGTTCTGGCTTTTGCTTTCAGTCTCTCCGCTGAAATAGAAAGAGAACTCATTTCACAACGCACCAAAGAAGCGCTTACCCGGGAAAAAAGTGAAGGCAAAAAACTGAGGCGGCCTAAGGGAAGCCTTTCAAAGCAAACCAAGCTCACCGGCAAAGAAGAGGTTATTCAAGATTTGCTTCGCAAGAAAGTTTCAGTCAGCGTCATCGGCAAAATACTCGGTGTACATCGGCTCACTGTGAATCAATTCATCAAGACGAGAACGCTCCGAGACAATCTATAAATTTATTTCCTTTCACCCCATCTGCGTTTATTTTCATTCGGAGGAGCTCTTACCAAACTTATAAAACAAGCTCGGCACCACGATCATGTTCAGGGCCGTTGACGTCAACAAGCCACCGAGAATTACAATGGCCATGGGCGTCTGAATTTCCTTGCCGGGTTCGCCGCCGCCAAGCGCCAGCGGAATCAGGGCAAGGCCGGTTGTGAGAGCGGTCATCAGTATCGGATTCAATCTTTCCAGCGAGCCTTGCACAATCGCTTCCCGAAAGGACCTCCCTTCGTCAAGCAGATGCTGATAATGAGAAATCATAAGAATACCATTCCTGGTTGCAATACCAAACAGGGTAATGAAACCCACCAGCGATGCGATGCTGATAATGCCATCGGTTAAGAAAATAGCCCAGATGCCACCGATCAGCGCTAGTGGCAAATTGGCCATGATTAAAATGGCCGGGCGAAACGCGTTGAACTCCATATATAGAATCAGAAATATGGCAGCGATGGAAACGAGACTGAGCAACGTCAAGAGTTTGGTCGCTGCCTGCTCGCTTTCAAATTGGCCGCCATATTCGACATAATACCCTTGCGGAAACGTAACATTTTCCGACAGTCTGGCTTGTATGTCGTCGATCACGCTGCGCAGGTCGCGGCCCGACACATTCGCCTGCACCACAATTTTTCTCTGCACATTTTCGCGGCTGATGGTGTTCGGCCCCTTCTCATAAACCACTTCTGCAAGTTGACTGAGAGGCAGTTTGGCACCCAACGGCGTGTCAAACAAGGCATTCCGAATGCGCTCGATGTTGCCGCGGTTTTGTTCGTTGAAGCGAACGACCATGTTATAGCTCTGCTGTCCTTCTAAAACTTGCGAAACTGTTTCGCCGTTGAAGGCCACATCGATGGCTTCGGCCAGCTTATCTACTGAGACGCCGTAAGTGGCCATGGCACGCCGGTTGGCTTTGATGCGCACTTGCGGTACGTCTACCTGTTGTTCAGTGGCTAGATCCACTACACCGGGAATGCCTTCCATTTGTTGCCTGACACTCTCGGCCAATGAGCGTAGGCGGTATAAATCCGGACCAAAGATTTTAATTGCGATGTTGGCGCGCGTGCCGGAAAGCATGTGGTCGATGCGGTGACCGATAGGTTGTCCGATGGTGATATTGGTTCCCGGAATGATCGAAAGCGCCCCCCGCAATTCGTCCAAGAATTCTTCCTTGCTTTTATCATCGAGTTCGAACCGGACATCAAGTTCCGCTGCATTGACGCCTTGCGCGTGTTCATCTAGCTCGGCACGACCAGTACGCCGTGCGGTTGATTTCACCTCCGGGTACGAAAGCAAAATCTGTTCAGCAAGTTTGCCTATTTTATTGGACTCTTCCAGGGCTGTGCCGGGAATCGTCAACACACTGAGAGTGAGCGACCCTTCGTTAAATTCCGGCAAGAACGCCCGGCCAAGAAACGGCAAAACAGCCAAGGTCAAGACCAGTGTGACCGCTGAAGCAGCCAGCACCAGCTTGGGAAACCGTAGTACAAAATTCAGTGTTTTTCGAAAAATTGCTTTCAGGCGAGTGACCACCCAACTGTCGCCTTCTTTGGTCATAAAATTCGCCTTTGGCAGAAAAAAAGCAGATAAAACGGGTGTGACGGTAATCGCGACCAGCAACGACGCAAAAACAGACGTGACATAAGCATATCCCAACGGTCGCAGCAACCGCCCCTCGACACCGCCGAGGAAAAACAGCGGCACGAAAACGATAATCACGATGAGTGTAGCATTCACCATGGGCGAGCGGATTTCTTTGGAAGCGTCAAAAATAACGTCCATCACCGGTCTTTTTTGTGCTTGCGAGACGAGGTTGTTTTCCTTTAACCGTCTAAAAACGTTTTCTACATAAATGATGGCGTCATCGACCAGCACACCGATAGCAATGGCCATGCCACCCAGGGTCATCGTGTTGATGGTAATATTGAAAATTCTAAAGACAAAAATCGTGACCATGAGTGAGAGCGGAATCGCCAATGCTGAAATGAACGTCGTGCGTAAGTTGCCGAGAAAAACGAACAATACGACAATGACCAGAATGGCGCCATCACGTAAAGACTCAATCACGTTATCGATGGCAACACGGATGAAATCTGCCTGCCGAAAAATGTTCGTATTGATGAGAACACCTGCCGGCAGCGTCTGTTGAATTTCGTTAATAGTCTGTTCTATACGCTCGGTTAGGTCGAGGGTGTTGGCATTCGGTTGTTTCTGCACCATGATAATGACAGCGGGTTCAGCATTTGCCGAGCCGTCGCCGAACTTGATGGCCGGTCCAATTTTCACCCCAGCAACATCGCGGATGAGAACCGGTAATTCGCCACGAATCGTCACGACCGAATTGGCAATGTCTTCCAGACTCTGCACTCGGCCAATGCCCCGGATAAGGTATTCCTGTCCCGAATCCATGTAGACGCCTCCGGAAGAATTGGTGTTACTTTCTTCTGCGGCATGTAGTACTTCGTTGAGAGAAACATCATAAGCAGCAAGTTTTTCCGGCGAAACCAGAATTTGATACTGCTTGACTTCGCCACCGATGGGCACAACCTGGGACACCCCAGGCACGGAAAGCACCCGGCGGCGAATGGTCCAATCGGCAATAGAGCGCAAATCCATTTCGCTCACTGAATGTCCATTGTGCGCTGCTGAGGAATCTACACTCACGCTAATGAGCATGATTTCACCCATAATAGAAGAAATGGGCGCTAGAATCGGCCGGTCGATGCCTTCAGGCATGGAGGATTCGGCAGTTTGCAGTTTCTCATTGACGATCTGGCGGGCAATGAAAATATCCGTACCCCAATCAAATTCTACCCATACAATGGAAATCCCGGCAGCACTGGATGAACGTACGCGGCGTACTCCAGTGGCGCCGTTTACTGCTGTTTCAATCGGAAACGAGACCAGTGTCTCCACTTCTTCGGGCGCCATACCGTGCGCCTCGGTAAGAATGGTCACCGTTGGTGCGGTCAGATCTGGAAAGACATCAACCGGCAAGAGAAAAGCAACGAACATGCCGCCAATAAGCAGCAATAGCGACGCTGCTAAAACAATGAGCCTGTTTTCGAGCGAAATTTTTATGAGTTTATCGAACATAAAAGGACTCCTTTAGAGATTATGATTGGTACACTGATGAACTTCAATCGTGGAATGAGCGAGTCCAATTCCGTCTGGTAATAAGTTCCTATAGTAATTGGGAGATTGGGGTTTGTCGGTCACGACAGATATGGCAGCTGTATAAATATCGGGGCCGATAGACCAAGGATGAAGATCAGCTATACTGCTGCCGTCTTTTTGTTCGATAGCTTCTTTTACGGCCTTTTGCAGTTCCAGTGAAGCCTGCATATCGAGTAAGATATTGCTTGTATCTTTTAGCAAACCCCATGACCATCGAGAAACCAAAACCGCCCCTACGATTCCCATTAACGGGTCCATCCATACGAACCCCAAAAACTTACCGGCTGATAACGCAAAAAGCGCAAGTAAAGACGTCAGGGCATCAGCCAGCACATGAAGATAAGCCGCTCTTAAATTGTGATCAGAGTGACCATGCGAATGTTCAGCAGGATGGCGATGAGCCTTCTTCTCATGATCATTATGACCTAGAATCAATACACTTGCCGCATTGACAATTAGGCCGATTACGGCAACTGCAATCGCCTGATTAAAGATGATCTCGACCGGATTAAAGAACCTATTCACGCTTTCCCATACCATGGCGAGTGCAAATACTGCCAGAAGGATCGCACTACTAAAGCCTGCCAGAGCATTGACTTTGCCCGTACCGTAACTAAAGCGCCGATCGTGGGCATGCTTTCGGGCATAAAAATATGCGAAAGCAGTAATTCCTAAAGCCACCGCATGAGACCCCATATGGAGGCCATCGGCGAGAAGCGCCATAGAGCCGAAGGCAAGCCCAGCCATAATCTCGACGACCATCATGGTGGCCGTAATTGCGATAACTATTAATGTTCGTCGTTCGCCTGATTTTATCCGATCCTGACCAAAAATATGGTCGTGTTGCCATAAATGAAGAGAATCCTCGTGCATGGTTCAATCCTTCAAAATTATTTGTTTACGAGTAAGTGCATCATCTACCCCGAGCTACTCGTGCAATCAATGCTCATGTCCGTGGCCCGCCGGCACTGAAGTCGAAAGTGAAGCCAGGCGTACCTGGTAGCCACCAATTGTGGTCACACGCTCCCCTTCGGCAATACCGCTGAGAATTTGAGTGTAGCCATTATCGGTGATGCCTGTTGTCAAAGCTCGTTTGGCAAAGGATTCACCTTCTACATGAACATAGGCGACCGGCGTCCCGTTGTCGTCAAAAATGGCGCTATTGGGAATGGCAAGCGTTTCGACGGTCTCACCAGTTTTTACCGAAACCTCTGCAAACATGCCAATCTTTAAGATATTGTCCGGGTTGTCCAGCTTAAAAATGACGGGGACTGTACGAGAGCTTGCATCTACAATGCTACCGATTGAAACCAACCGGCCATTGAGTTCGCTAACCTTGAATTCTTGCTCATAGCCTTCAATTCTAAAAGATGCGTCATTGGCATTCTTTGTTTGTGCAATACGTGCCACAGGAACGTGCGCTTTAAGCAGGATGTTTTTGGGGTTGGTAATGGTAAAAAGTTTTTCACCAGCCTCTACATTCATACCCAGATGGAAATATATTTCCTGTATAATGCCGTCGATAGGCGGCTTTAGATGAAAATGCATTGCAGCCACGCCATTATCTGTTTCCGAGGTGCCAAAATCAACTTGCCTGGACACCACGTCATAGCCGGCTTTCTTGGTTTCGAATCTCAACTTTGCTTCCTCAAGCCTTTTCTGGGAAATGGCCTTTTTTTCGAAGAGTCGCTGTGCTCGCTCATATTCCGCACTGGCAATAAGATACTCACTGCGAATGCTGTTGAAACTGGACTCGGTGTTGGCGGGTGGAGAAATGACTGCCAGAACGTCGTTCTTAGCAACCCATTGACCTATGGATGGCAAACTTACATTTTGGTCGGTGAGAATAACACCGTTGACCGGTGCGGGCACTTCAGCGTGCATTTGCGCCTGAGGCAGAATTTCGCCCACTGCATGAACAGATGCCGACAACTTGTGTTTCCCGACCGGTTCGGTACGGAAGTCCATTTTCCATTGCTGCTCCTTCAGAAACGTGATGAGTTCCTCGCCTGTATCCTCTTCAACTGCATGTGGCACAGAAGTTTCATCAGTATAGACGCGCATCCTGAGCACCCGAATGGCATCCGAAACCTGCTCGCCCTGAAGCTTGAGTTGCATGTCGTACACGCCTGCCTGTTTGAATTTCACCACCGGTCGAAAAATTCCCGGGTAGCTCGGTGCGTCAGCAACCACGGTTACTGATTCACCACCATCTTTTTTGAAAACGCAGGTGAGTTTGCCTTGAATGACAGGCTTGAAATCTTTCATGTCGGAGAGATGGACGGCAAAAGCGGCTTCCTCCCCTACAATTAGAGCTGGATGTTCCATAAACAGTTCGGTGTTTTCCGTCCACAGGGTGATTGATGAACCTTCATGTGCATGGTCTGTTTCCAGGCCGCCCTGTCCGGCACACCCTACGAAAAAAGCATAAATTAAGATGTTTAAGCTTAAACTTATATGACGTTGCATAATTCTACCTCGCTTTATCGTTAAAAAAATATAAATCAAAAATCAGTAGTTGACGCCGCAGTCGTTTTTTCTAACTCAAAAATGCTGAGTTGGTACTTCAGCAATAAATCATTCTTGGCGTGAAAAGATTCACTATAAGCTCGAACACCGTCTAAAAGCTCTAAGAGTGACATTTCTCCTTCGGTATACGAGAATTGAGCTATCTCGAGCAATTGTTCCGGCTGTCGGACGCTTCCGTCCAGAAACTGCTCAACTTGTTTGCGGTAAAGTTGATAGGTTTCGTAAGCTTGCCGGACTTCCAAAGCCACACGTTTTTCCAGTAATTCAGTCGCCAATGTCTGCTGGTCAAGCGCCGCATTGGCGCTTCGTACATTGCCTTGATTGCGATTGAATAGTGGAAAGCCAAAGCTGATTTGTACAACAGCGCCCTTGAAATCGTCCTCTTGTTTTTTGTAACCTGCGGATGCAGTGATTTCAGGCAGCCGTCTCCATTTATTGTGTGTCAATGCTGCCCGCTTGCTTCGCAGCCGAGATCGAGCCGCCTGTAGGTCGGGACGATTTTCCAAACTCTGTGTTAACAATTCTTCCGGGGAAATATCCGGTGCGGGCGAGGGAAAAATTGCCGATGTTACTATCAACGCATCGTTTTTATTTGGGTCGAGTAAAAAAGCCAGCTGCTTTTGGTTGTTGTTGAGCCGCACCTTAGCTTCGGTTTCGGCCTTCTGGTAGCGCAGATATTCGACCGTGATACGTTGGTGCTCATAACCAGCCATATCGCCATCAGCTAAGCGATTGCGGCTGGCTTCAGCAGCCCGGCGGAAAACGCTAACCGCCTTTTGCCAGGCCTGATAA
>JAJFJH010000441.1 GCA_021774155.1 Nitrosomonas sp. | reverse complement strand
AGCTTAAGTGGTCTTGTCCACTCAAAAGTCAAGAAAAATGACGGTTTCCATTTGGCGCTACGCTGAATAGACCCTCCGCAATTTTTCTGGACTTTTTCACACCGCCTTAGTCGCCCTAGTCGGCAGAGGTTATGCGCGAGGTAAACCGCTTCGCTCAGAACCTCAAACCGAATTAAGGAGAAAGACTATGAGTACGGATATCAGAATTTATGTTGCAGATTTGGCCGCTTACAATAATGGAAAACTTCACGGCGTGTGGATTAATGCTTGTGATGAGTTGGAAAATATTCAAGAGCAATTGAATAAAATGTTATCTGATAGCCCCGAAGGGTTTGCAGAAGAATACGCGTTCCATGATCACGAAGGATTTAACGGTTATGCATTGGGTGAATATGAAGGAATTGAAACTGCACATGAAATTGCTTGCTTCATTGAAGAGTATCCAGAAATAGGCGGCGAATTATTAAATAATTTTGGTGGTGATCTGGATGATGCTAGAAAAGCCGCCGAAGAAAATTATTCCGGTTGTTATAAATCACTGGCTGATTACGCCGCCGAACTCACGGAAGAAACCACGCAGATTCCTGAAAACCTTTCCTTCTATATCGACTATGAAAGAATGGGCCGTGATATGGAATTAGGTGGTGATATCTTCACCATAGAAACAGGATTTGAAGAAATTCACATTTTTTGGAATCACTAAAGCAAAGTATGCGCTGCTGGCTCAAGCTGGCAGCGTTTTTTTATTTTTAATGTGCTGAAAAAACGCGCCGCCGAAATCTTGCAGTTTTCGGCGGCGGTTAATATTTGCAAATAAGTGAAAACTCTTCTCTTATTTGTATTTGTACAAAATCACACCCTCTTGCCGCGTTAAGAAATTTTTAAGTTATTTTCTATACAATATTTGTTACGTGCGAATTGTTATGAAAATGATCCGGCACGGATAATTCTTGAAAATAAGGATGGTGAGACGTTGGGGCGTGGAGTGTCAAAAACTGAATACAAAACAAAAGCAATTAAGTTTCTTAATTGCTTTTTCCGGCTGGGTGTAGCCAGCCGCGCCGTTGGCGGAGGTTAGCCATGGCCTCCGATCTTACCGAATGGTTCAATATTGCAAGGCGTTTTGTTCAAATAGAAAACACCATTTTACTTGGTCAGCAAGAAGGCGGCTCTATTGATGGTGTGCAAGAACGCAGTGCAACGGCCAGTAAATCGAATTCAAGCGAGAATCAGAACCAAGAAACCAAGGATCGCAGAACGGCACGATTTATCGAACTGGTTGAGCAAGTCCGCGCCAATATCGAACAAATGAAGGCCAGCATTAAAGCGCTGGAAGAATCATTCCAGAAACGCGATGGCGAAGAATGGCGCGAAAAACTGGCGCTTAAGATCTTAGGTGAAGATGATATTCCACAGCGCCGCTCAGGTGAGAGCATAGAAGCCTATCGCGAACGTCTGGAAATATTGTTGATTGATGAATTGCTCAACGCTGATGGGTCAATCAAAGGTGCGTATAAAAACCATCCAGAATTAGGCGATTATGCACAGTGGGCGCAAAAGCAATATCATCTTAAGGCTGCGCGGGGTTATGTGCGAGAACTTGAAAATCCGCATGCTGCGCCTGAACGCCACGAAGAAATCTTGCATGAATTAAAACAGTCCAGTAGTTTTGAAGAATTAGCCCTTACGAGTCATGAAGCGACTTTGAAAAGTGATGTTCAACATACTGTAAAAGAAATTATCGATTCAACCACTGTTGAGCAATCAAAAGAGGTGCATTCTACTGGTACAGCAAACAACTTTTTAAAGCCCATCAGTTAGGGCTAAAAAGTGGGTTTGTATTCTTGGCTCTTCGAGCAACGTTTTTGATTTTATCTCTCACCGTATCAATCCCGAATATACCCTCGACACCACCACGAACATGCAACGCAATTGCCGACGAATTTCCATCAAAATTTTCGAAGAAGAATTTTACATTTTCTACCCCGTAGTGTTTTAAGTCAGCTGTGAGAATCTGCTTAATTTGATCGTCTGTTACGGCAGCTTTCTTTCCCATACGCACAGAAATAGCAACACCGTTAGCATGTTTAATAGACCAATCAATACCTTCGTCATGAACACAAGGTTGTTTCCAACATGTAATGTAATCATCTTTTGCAGAAATCGTTGCTTGTTCTGCGCTGTATACGGGCGCTAAAAAAATAACCGTCAAGACAGCACTCAAAACAGCTTTTTGCAGATAAAAATGAATGGGGTTTTTCATGAGTAAATATCAAAGTATTTGACATATGATTGGCAATTGATTTGAATATTAACTTTTCCCCGAAAGTTAATAAGCCCAGTATCCATAGGCATTTCAGAGGTGTTTTTTGAGAGAAATTCATATGCAATGTGTTTCTGGAATACTCATGTATGCGGGTGTAATCGCCGCTTGACTAACTTTCGGGGAATCGTTAATAAGAACATCAGTGTTACGGATTCAATTGGATAGGATGCATGGGATTTAGGAGGGGACAAAATCCGCATCATCCAAAGAAGGGGTCATCTATCAAAGTTGATCCGATCCGTGACTTAAAGGCGCTTGCGCTGATTAAACAAAATCTGGCACGAGAACATAAAATCCGTGATTTGTGCCTGTTTACTTTGGGAATTAACACCGCATGGCGGGCCAATGAATTGCTCTCAATCAGGGTTGGGCATGTGCAGAATTTAAAGGGCGGTGACAGGTTGGAACTCAAACAATCTAAAACGAATAAATATCGAGTTACGCCATTGAACCCGCTCACCATATGCGCGGTGCAAAACTGGCTTGATGTTTATGAAGAGCAGCACCCAAATTATTTTTGCCCCGAGGCACCGCTATTTCTTTCAAATAATAATCGCCGCGCAGCGTTGCTCGTACCCAGCGTTACCGCACTGGTTAAGAAATGGTGCTATACCGCCGGGGTTCATGGGCGTTTTGGTTCTCATACGATGCGTAAGACTTGGGGCTATCACCAGCGCGTAACGTTTCATTCGCCTTTGGCTCTTATTTCACAAGCCCTCGGACATAGTAGCGAAGATGAAACCTTAACCTATATCGGTATCCTGCCTTGTGAAATAGACGATTTGTATAACATGGAACTGTGATGAAAGGATGGATGATGGAGCGCTCTATAGAAGTTTATGCTTATGCACTTTCTGATGAATGGCATTTCTCGGAAAACAAACGGGATGATTTGTCCATGCAGCCGAAGAAGGTGAAAGTGACATTTATTTCTACTGCATCGCCTGATACCAAACGATGGCTGCGCCATACATTGCACTCTGTTTTAACGGTTCAATCAATTTCTAATGGCGATATTTCTTAAAACTTAGCTCATGTCATGATTTCATCACTGACTGAAAAGCAGTTTGTATTTTTTTGCTCAGTTTGGTGAAGCGATATTTTTCCACTTCGTGAATATCTTCATGGCACTGACTATGAACTGGGAAAATTTTCTTGATGCAGCCTTCATAATATTCAGGGTTAGTTGCTTTGCATTGGCGGCAATCCGGCACATGCGCAAACTCGCCATTTTTGTTTTGCCTGTAAATATCACCTGATTCTTTCGGCAATATCTTTCCGAGACATAGTCGCAAATAGCAATGGTGGTGTTTTTCTATTCTGGAAAAAATCGCCGCTTTGCCATTATTGAATCGCCGATCACAAGCCAGACATTTTTTCCCTCGATTTAAAATTTCATCATGGAAAATGCGATTCCTGAGTGCGCCTTCGGCGAACAATTTCCAAGATGTTTCATGCGCACGATAAATTGATGGTGCATGACGTTTGCGTAGCTTGGGAACAAGGAATGATGGAATATGTTTTTTCTTTTTGAATACTGATTTTTTCACAATATTTTCTTTCTATTTGGGTTTCTGGATTGTGTATGAGTTTAATTGGTTGCCAAGCATTTTGCTTGACAGGTGTTATCATATTTGATAACTTTATGTCATGACATGGGCCATAACGTTTTTTAATGACAAGGTTGAAGCAGAAACATTGGCATTGCCGCCGGGAATTCTTGCAAACTTCTTACGAGTTGCGGAACTCATTGAAGAGTTTGGCCCTGATTTAGGACGGCCTCATACTGCGCCATTAAGCCAAGGGTTATTTGAAATCCGAGCCAAAGGACGCGAAGGCATTTCCCGCTCGGTGTTTTGTACCGTTAAAAATCAGGAAATTGTCATTCTTATTACAGTTGTTAAAAAAGGAAACACCATTCCAAAGCGCCATATGGATACGGCGCGAAAACGTATGAAAGAGGTTCAAGCCAATGACAAATAAACGACCAACATTCGATAAATTCCGGCAAAAGGCGCTGAAAAATCCAGAGGTCAAGGCCGAGTATGACGCGCTATCAACCGCTTTTGAAATGAAACGCCAAATGATTACCCTCCGCAAAAAAGCAGGTGTTACGCAAGAACAGATGGCAGATTTACTGGGAACCAAGAAGAGTAATATTTCACGGTTGGAAAGTCTGAATTCAAGTATTTCGCCTCGTTTAGCCACTGTTGAAGATTACGCTCGTGTACTGGGCTATTCGGTAAAAGTCGAGTTTGAACCTCGTGTAAACTAGGTCATGTACTTTTTTGCTTAGTGAATAATTCACATTCCATGCCGGATATCGTTGGCATGCTGATGTTGTACATCTTGAGATTTCTCTAACGCCTGTTCACCCATTTCATTGTAACGTCCAATATCTTTCCGCAATTCCAGCATGACGTGATTATGCTGATTGCGAACGTGCAAAACACGTTCTTGCAAACGCATACGCTCCTGTAGTTGTCTGGTAATAAGTGTTTGCCTTTCATCGCGGTCACGAACTTTCCAGTGTTGTGATTCTTGCTTATTTTGCTGCTGTATTTTCTGATATTTTCCGGTCATACGATGCCAAATACTCGTCAAACCACGAGGTAGCCGCGCAATTTGTTGTTTCTGCTCCAATTGTCCGCGATCTTTCTGTTCTTGTTGTAAATTCACGCGTTGGCTTTGATGTTTCATTTTGATAATTTTAATCGCTCGCTTTATAGGTTCATAATCTTGCTTGCGTTGTTCGCATACAGTATCAATATGATGTTTCAACACATCGCTCATATATTGGCTGATGTCACTTTTTGCTTCTTGCACTGACGGCAACTGTTCGGGTTGGCCTAAACGTTGTTTCAATACTTTAGGTTTTAAATCTATCCAACGGCTTAACGAATAAACTTCGCCTTTATAATCCACGGCAACATAACCTCTGCGATCTCCACGAGCCAGCCAAAATCCAGATTCTTTTAATGCATTCTGGAAAGATTGCTTGCTATCTGTTTTGTCCCATTTCTGTTTAAACAATTGTTTTAGTATTCGTGCATCTTCTTTCGTCCGTTTAGCTTGCTGCCATTGTTCTCGGGTAAAATTTAAGGGATTACGATACTGTTTATCAATAAAGCCTTGTGGTAATGTCCAGCCATGTTTTAGGTATAGTCGTTTTGAGATGTCATTCAATTTACGTTTGTAATGCGGAAGATTGATCGCCTTCATTTCATTCGCATCAATGCGCGACCACACGCAATGAGCATGGCGTCTGCCTTCTTTTTCATGAAAAACGATGACACGCGGTTGACCACTCAAGCCGTTATGCTCTTCGATTTGTGCAATTGCGCCTTCAAAATATCCGGTTGGTGAAATTACACCTTGTGGCGGATTAAGCGAAACTGAAAACATGAATTGTCTGCATTTCGTACCGCGACTAATCGCGTGAATTTCATCCAGTGCACCCATGACCGTATCCGACATGAAACCCGAAATTTCATGCACTTCTACATGTTCATTCTCCTGAGTGTTCATTAAATGCCGCGCCATTCTCCGCGCACCGCCACGTTGATTACCTTCTAAAATCATGATCGGTCTCCCGCGTTCAGACCCAGGGCTTTCATTAGCATTTTGCGTATTTCAATGATGACTTTACATGCGTCTTTTAGAACCGCTTCTGTTTCCGGCGACACAATCCACATGCCACTATTAACGCCTCTGGCAATCTGGTTCAGATTATTCCATGCCTGTGTTTGTTTGATGAGTGCAAACAATTGCGCTATGGTTTTATGGTCTTTAACCGGACGTTTCATACGGCATTTGCGGGGTGCGACATTATCACCAAACAACTGTTTGCGAATATAGGCGCTAAGCGTCATGTCACCCGCATCATGTTCTAATCGTGCTTTTTCCTCCGGCGAAACGCGCAAGGATATAGGCGGGAAGTAAGATTTTTTCTTCTCGGTCATTCAATTTTTCTTTCAGGATAAAGGCTAAAAATAACGCAGCCAGTCCAACTATTTGGGCGGCTACGCACAACAAAAAAGCCAGATCAAAAATGATCTGGCTTTAAATAAATTTTTTGAAGTTTTATAAGGGAGTAATTTTAACGCCTGTGTTCAGATACGGCTGCACGCGTAGCGGGACAGACGTCACCTGCAACGCTTTGTTGGGCTGCAATGGCCTCCCATTCGAAACATCGCTGAATTATTTGTAATCCGTCCTTTGTAATGGATAGTATTGTCCTTCAATCGGCTCTCCCGTCTCTTTACTGGTCAGCACCACAAGGATTTTTTCGCCGTTTTTCTTGAGATACTTTACGAATTCTTGGTCAATGGGACAACCGAAGTCCCTTTTGAAGCCGCCAGGTATGAAAAAATCAATACGGCCCGTTTCTGGATCGTATTCTAGTTTTTCGAGTTCATATGGAAACGGATCGTTGTGAAAGAGGATGCATTCGCCGCGATCGTTGACAGCTAGTTCAAGTCTAATTTTTTCGATCTCTGTAGTATTTCTAGCTAACAAAGAGTTGGAGGATAAAAGCTCGAGTATTTTCGTGACGTCGGCATGAACAGCTTCAACCTTTTCCTCGACTGATCCGATACCGCGCAGTGTCTCCATCAAGAGATGAGGCTGGAGATTCTTGAAGTACTGCTCATTCTCGATTGCAGCATCCAGTGCCGTCCGTACTACGAGAGCGGCGTAATCGCGTGCGGCCTGTGGCCCAGAACAGCCAAACATGTCCGGTGCACGTTCGGCTAGTTTTGCTAGGATCAACCGGGTTGCTTCGGTCGAAAAGCCTTCTTTGTGGCGCGCAGAAGCAGCGAGTGCCCGCCGATCAAGAAAGCAACCGGCCAAGGCGCGTTTCATGGCTACGTCGGCGGCCTTAAGATCTTCCCGAGCCTCCCAGCGTTCGACAGTCGTGTAGGTAAGGAGATCTTTTAAAATGCGTTTCCTGATTGATCTAAGAGCAATCTCGGATTCTGGCCCATGCCGGCGCACAAAGTTCGAGACTACAGTAGCAAGTCCCGCTGCTTCGATAACGACGCCGGCGACCGCCCCCGCGCCACCACTAAATGCCAGCAGCCCACAGGTCGCAGCCAAAGCAACTGTCCGTTCTACGCAGTCCTCAAAGAACGCCATTCCAATCAACCTCGCTCAAGTTTTCCAACGATTCTCTTGCCGTCCAACAGTCTGTTAGTGAGTATTCTATATTTATTATGGCTTTATTCTTAATAATATAGCGTTATATGTTTAGTAATGATATTTAATGTCTTAAAAAGGCTATTTGCAAAAAACAGGAAATAATCCAGTTTTTTTCTGATCGTCAATCAAATGAATTTTAAGATAAAAATCTTACTATAAAAATTTTAATCTAGATGTATTGGATTCAACTATCGGAATGATAAAAGAAGCTAAAATTAAAGCTTTCCTTCTCTTAAAAAAATTTTTCTCCTAACCCTTGCAATACCGTCTCCCATTCCTCTAATATGCGGAAAATTTGGTTCGATAACGCTACGTCTATCTGCACCATGAAATTATATTCATTAATACAAATACTTATAGTCTGTCAATCTAAATATGATGATATGTAGTATGTAAAATGAATTCGTTGTTGAATTTCTCTCCAAATAAACTAAGTTCAATATTATCAGTTGATTAATAGTAATTTCTTATGTTATCAACTTGATGGCTAGCGCCTCTGACTAAAAATCAGATCGTCGATGGATCTAAACTGCTTTAGGTTATAGGCCGAATGGTATTGCCAAGTTAACTGTGCCTGCACGATAATAGCGGAATGAAAAATTGAGCAGCCCTATACAAACGCTACAGATTTCCACCAGAAATCATTCAATACACAGTGTGGCTCTATCATCGGTTTAATTTAAGTCACCGTGATATCGAAGACTTTGTTAGCTGAAAAAGGAATCGTAGTGACTCACGAATCGATTCGTCTATGGTGAAATAAGTTTGGTTCAGCATATGCTAAAAAGCTGAGACGCCAACATCAAGGATACGCCGACACATTCTTCCTTGATGAAGTATTCGTA
>JAJFJH010000045.1 GCA_021774155.1 Nitrosomonas sp. | reverse complement strand
AGTATCATTGACTATCTGGCTTTTTACAATGGGAAGCGCTCGCACTCAAAATTAGGCTACCAATCACCGATGGAATTTGAGCATCTATTTTATAGAAAGACTGCTTAAAAAAGTGTCCGGTTTTAGTTGACCATTACAATCCTTCTCGCATTATTGTTTATTAGAAAGCCAAGCTAAATCAAGTTCTGCTCCCCTGATCGCTTCTTATATCTCGTCTTTGTAACCATGTTAGCATAAACCGCCAATTAAGAACGGCGTGGCCATTTTTAAAGACCTAAATGGGAAAGGAAATTTGAATGAAAAACATGCTTAACAAAACACATTTCATCATGAGAATTTTTACAATTCTCTTTTTATTTGCGATTACAACTTCACCACAAGTGTTTGCTCAAGATGCTGCAGAACAACGCATTAAAGAATTAGAAGGCCAATTACAAACAATGCAGCGTAATATGCAAACCATGCAAAGTGGCATGCAAGCAATGCAAAATGAACTGGAGAAAATTAAAACACAATCTTCTCAGGTAACACAGAAAGTACAAGCGGTTGAGAAAATCCAACAAAAAGAAACCACTGTAACTGTAGCCAGAAATATAAACAAAAACAATATGGTGTTTTTCCGCGGTGGTTTTGCGCATAACTTGCAACATCACAATGGACTAACGTTCCAGAGTAATGTTGTTCCTGTGGGTGCGCAGGATCGACCTGACAAAAATGCTTGGTATTTCGGTGCTGGTTTTGATTGGAACTTAACCAATGATTTCTGGGGCATTGCGCCCAAAACCAGTGTGCTAGCCGAATTAATGTTTGAGTACAAAGAATTCAGCTCCCATGTACAAGGTAATGCATTAGCCAATGTGCCCACCCAATTGACTGGTGGCGCAGATAATCCTCGCAATATAACAACAAGTCAATTGTCCATATACGCGTCGCCGAAAATAAAGTTTCGTGAAGGCTCAAGATTTAGACCTTGGATCATTCCAGCCGGTTTCGGGGTTCACATCGTTAGCCCTCCCGGAGAGTCAGGCTCATTCTTTATCCCCGGCGTTGTATTTGGCGGTGGCGCAGAATATCGAATATGGAAAGATTTCTATGCCGGTGTTGATGCTCGCTTTCACCTCACAGGTGGGAAAAAAGATGGCGTCGACGTTGATGGCTTAACAACTGGAGGATACTTAGGCATAGGGTTTTAAACAGCGATTTATTGCATAACAAAAGGTGTTGATCGTTGCAAATTGTGCAGTCTTATTTTAAATGCACCATACGATAATCGGCACCTTTTTTAATGACACTCAGATCTTTGGCCGACATAAGACACACATGATCCACTCGTCACTTTGCGGTCAAGTATATAAGAGCACTAAGTTACAATTAACGGGAGGATTAAGCGGCTTCTGCTCTTTTAAGTGCGGAACGCGAAAGAATATTATCCAAATACCGCGAAACATTTTCATAAGGAGAGAAATTAAACTCTCCATTGCGCGCATAAGATAAAATTCCCGCCACGTTGATATCCGCAACACTGAATCTATTGGTCACCAAGAAATCTTTACCTGCCAAGTAGCTATCCAATACACTCAGCGGTTTTGTTAAATTTCTCTCAGCTCTTTTAATCAATTCAAAGTCTCTGTCTTTTTCTTCGACTAATTTTTTTTGAAAAATGATGTCCACACAATGCGCGTCCATCTGCGCAACTGCAAAAAATGTCCATTTGAAAATCTGTGCCTCAGCTTCCAGCTGATCAGACCAAAGCCTCTCAGGGCCATATTTTCTGGCCAAATAAAAATTAATTGCCATTGACTCGGTCAGCACGAGATTCTCATCTACCAAAGTTGGAACCTGTGCCATAGGGTTTAACGCCAAATATTCTGGCGAGTTTTTTCCCTCTTCAAATGGATGAGTTTTGACATGCTTGAACTCAATGCCTAGTTCTTCCAAAGTAAACAACACATAGTTTGCACGTGACCATTCGATGCCATACAAAGTAATCATGCCTTACCTCCGTTACAAAATGAACGATTCAACATTGTAACGTCATTTTTCTACCTAATAAGTGTTTACTCGTTCCTGCTTTTGATCAGGCGATTGTTTATAAAAAAGCCAGCTCTTAACATGTAAATGCTTTCTAATTGGTGTTTTGATAACCGAAACACATAATGCAATTGAGAATAAGCACCACACTGCTGAGAATTCATTTGGGTCATTGGTTAAAATATCAGAAATCAGTGGACCAACTAACAAATGAAAGCTGGCAAAACGCCACGAGCCATAGATAAAAGGCATAACGAATGCAGCCAGGATATAAATCAATGCGTGCAGACCCCAATCAAACCCGAACAGATAATGCTGAGGTTCAGACAACAATCCGTTTAATGGTAATTGCCATGCAATATGCCATTCGCCAGAAGTTGAACAGGTATACGCGCCACAGAAACCTTCTACACCGATATTACAAGTTCCCGCCCAATCAAACGGAAACATTTTTACTAGCATGGCAATTGCTGCAACACCACACAAACTATATACCACGGTTGAGATTTTTTTCTTAATGTGTTCAGGAACAAAATACATAGCAACCATATTGGCAAAAAATGGTTGAAACGCAACATGCAAATAGCCAAACAACGTGAGCACTTGATTGTACGGACTATCACACTCATCAATATAAATATAAGTGATCGCCTGTAGTAACTCCATGAGCGCAAAATATGTCAATGGTATCCAGAGTTCTTTTGATTCCCCCTTCTTTGCCACATAAACTGCCGTTCCAAGTCCAGCAACAGCAAGAACTGCTGATGCTTCACCACTCCAACACATACTTCACACTTTTTTTAAAAAATCATTCTCGGTGTTTTAAACTAAAAAATCGGCGCAAATGAAATTTTTCCGGTCATAGCTAGTAGTCTGCCGGACGATTAGGGAAACCTACTGGGAAATGATGCAGGATAGTTCACACTGCTTGATACAGTCTACTATTGTATAGAATGGCTACGTTAACCACAGCCAAATCGATTTGTAGTTAACAATTTTTTATGCAAAGCACTCTTTGAACGTGTTAATTTCCTCCTTGTGGAGTTATGAAACTCTAAACTTTAGACGATTAAACGATATGCAAATATGATCTGAGAAAAGATGTATTAAAAGGAATTTTATTGTTGATGTAGAAGAGCGCCAGTGAAAATCACAGATAAATGATGAAAGTTTAATTCAACAACCTGGTTAATCCATCCGCGTACTTTGCTTACAGGATTCTCCCAATTTTGAGGGGGTTATTTATCGGTGTGTCAATGTAGGAAAGGGGTTTGGAGTATGTCATGATTGACATAGATCAATTTGATTTCCGGATTTTTTTGTTACTATTACCCGCATTCCATATTAATTCTATTTATAGAGGAGGTTGAATGATGACGGTAAAATATTCGATTTTAGTTACGGTATTCTCAGTTTTAGCATTACTTTTAACTGCTTGTGAAGAGCCAAGAAGAACACCTGATGGCCACCTGATGGATAGGCCACCAATATCAGCTTATGGACCAGACGATGTAACGAAACATGACATGGGTGCTTCTGAAGATGAATAGTGGTTCTTAGTGCAAATGATTGGCCAGCGTTTACGCTAAGTTGCGTTGGTGGATCACGTGAATGTTAGGTTGTAGCGGATGGTTGGCTTAAAGTTAGAGCTGTATTGTTTTAGTAGGCTAATTAGACGATTTTACCCACAATTCGTGTGGATAAGTATGTGCATAACTTATTAATTAGGTGCTTAACTTGAGTATTT
Organism: Nitrosomonas sp.; assembly: GCA_021774155.1. Classification (GTDB taxonomy): domain Bacteria; phylum Pseudomonadota; class Gammaproteobacteria; order Burkholderiales; family Nitrosomonadaceae; genus Nitrosomonas. The sequence goes on along the minus strand of JAJFJH010000045.1, from coordinate 6,564 downwards.
TTAAGGGTATTTTTTAAGTTGCACAATTTTCGTTCGTATTGTTATCTATTTAAAATCATTAGGTTAGAATTTCTCTCGATCTGTGTAACAGCTTTCTTAGGGTAGTGCTAGTCATTTTGTTGAAAAAATCATGTTCCTGTAAAATCTAAAGATGGATAAAGCTAGAAAAATACCTTTTATTCTTCTTTTTAATAAAAATTAAGTTGTACTTTTTGCGGTTTTTAGGCCATCAAAGATTGGTTGTGCGTCAGCATACTGAGGGTTGGCTTGAAAACTGGAAGGCAATGATGATAAACATCTTCAGATATATGGAGACAGTCTAAACATGTGACGGTTGAAAACGTTAATAGAAGTAAAAAAATCCAATCGCAGCGTAACGTATCGCAATTGAATAGCTGCTTGGTACTAGAACGTTCTAGACCCTGAGATCATTCGTGACTTAATTGTTAGTCAATAAATTGTTCGTCATTCTTGTCAGTAATAATTTCTTACAAATCCGGTATTGTAAAAAAGATTGGAAAAATTTTGTAAGAAAGAAGTGTCTGCACGAATGATCTTGTGCCATCAGTACTAAAATTTGTCTCGTTAATCTGTCGAGTCAACTTCGCTAGAAGCATATATGATATCTTGCTGTGTTTAATGTTATATCAGACATTATAGAATGATGTTTTTTATAACGATAGATATGGACGAAATATCAAAGATGAACAAAGAATTGAAGGCCTTAATTTTAAGCTTGGTTATTGTTGTACTGATGTCTGCTTGTTCGGCAACGCACAAGAACACACAAACTCCAAGAACTGCAACTGAACAGTTGTTACTCAGTGAAGCCGTACTGACAAGCCTTCCTCAACAAATTGATACCCCATTGCCGATTCCTTCGGGTGCAAAGGTCGTCATTGATACTTCAGGAATCAGCGCAGATCGGCATATTGTGCAACAGGCTATGGCTGGCTGGCTGGGACAACATGGTTATTTTGTTCAAAACGATAAGGAAAATGCCACGCATTGGATTAATGTAACTGTAGAATCACTGGGTACAGAGTATGCCGACATTTTTTTTGGTATACCGCCAATTCAAGGAGGTTTAATTCCCGTTTCTACGCCAGAATTGGCGATTTATAAAGCAGAATATCAGACGGGATACGTTAAATTTCACTTTGATATTTTTGAGCTGCCGTCAGGTCGTTTTGTTCAAACAACTGCGCCATTTATCGCCGAAAAATTTTATAATAATTACACTCTGTTGCTCATGTTTTCATTTAAGAAAACTGACTTGATAGCGCCGCCACAAATGGGCACAATTAAGCGTAAAATATATAGTCTAGGAAAGAGTGAATAGCATATCAAACAGTTAATGCATGAATGAATGTTGATTCTTTCTTAAATATATGCAAACAGTCAGTCTGTTTCGATGTGCTGGTGATATGTTTCGGAATAATAGGGGTGCTGATATGAGTCAAGGTGATAAAAAGATTACGGTCTTTTATGATGGCGCCTGCCCCAGTTGCATTAAAGATCGGCAGAGCTATGAGGAAATGGCCGGTAAAGATGGAGAAAACGTCTGCTGGTTTGATATTACTGGGCAAGATGCCCATCTGCGTGACATCGGCATAGATCCGCGCAAAGCTATGACGGAGTTGCATGTGCGCAATGAACACCAACAGATTCTTTCCGAGCTGGATGCTTATATATTACTGATGAAGCGGGTGCCGCGAATGAAACCATTGGCTTGGTTAATCGGGTTGCCGGTTATCCGTCCGTTATTGTCGTCACTCTATCGTCGGGTGGTTAATCGGCGTTTAAAGGAAAGCGGGCGTTTGTAGATGAGAAGGTTATTATGTTTTTTACTTTTTCTAAACAGATGCTTTAAAAGAATAGTTCAAGCTGCTTTTGTTACTGTGTGTGGTTGAAGTTGCGATTGAAGTTGTGTTTGAATATTGGGTCTGATTCCATTGATTCTTGCATTTTAATTTTAAATTGGTAAGTCAATCACAAAACAAAATCTATCATTTATCGTTTTCACTAAGGCATTTTTTTATGCGCTATTTAATTGTCTCGATTGTCTGCATCCTGTTTGCAGTCCCTGTTGTTGCGGCAGACTCCAATCTGCCTTCTGAGAAATGCCAAAATTCTGATTTTTCCATTGTGGGTAAAAATAATGGCGCTGACTATCGTTATAAAATGAACGAGACCTTAAAGATAAGGGTCACCGGTGGGTGTTTTTCTGATGTTAATCATATTGTTAAACAGGGGTTAAGTAAGAATGTGGTTTTGTACCTAGATGATATAAAGATGACCGACTTGCATGTGGATGGACCACAGATTGAAGGAGATGGACTGATTCTTCCTTTTCGACTCGCTCGTGATTCAGAAAATGAGTCCAGTCGTGCTACATGGAATAAGCTTCTTTCAAAACACCGAGGGAAGGGATATGGAATGACCTTGCCGCTAGCAATTGCTATTGGCAATGAGCCTGCATGGTTGATACCGGAGCCAACCGAACCATTTCAGTTCTACATTGTGGAGAAAACGGTGGCGGAGTTGACCATAATCGTTTGCCTGGCACTTTTCTTGAGCGCTTTGTATCTTTTAGTCAAAAGTCCGTCTGCACTGCGTGATGAGAAGGGTGGCTATTACAGCTTGGGCAAGAGCCAAATGGCTTTTTGGGGACTGTTGGTGGCGTTGGCATTTGCTGGCATATGGTTTGTCACTGGTACGATGGAGCATATTCCAGACCAAGTGCTTATATTAATTGGAATTAGCGGTGCAACAGGACTTAGCTCCGTAGTGATCGGGGAAAATAAGAAGTCCACAAATGCATCGAAGATTGAGGTTCATAGAAAAAATCTTCGGGATGAGCAGAAGCTGCTTGAGACTCGAAAGAAAGACGATGCCAATGCGTTTACGCAAGGAAATAAAGAACGTTTAGAAGAGATCAATGCAGAGATTTCTGAATTATCTCAGCAGCCTGCGGCTGTCCATTCAGCGGGGTTCTGGCGTGACATCTGCAATGACGGAAATGGCCTTAGTTTTCATCGGTTGCAAGTTGTTATCTGGACTATAATTCTTGGTGTGGTATTCATAGTCGACGTGTCGGAAGTAATATCTATGCCAGAGTTTTCTAATACTTTACTAATGTTGATGGGCATTAGTAGTGGAACCTATTTGGGGTTTAAGATTCCTGAAAAGGTGTAAGTAAAATAGTTTCTCCACGGTAAGAGAGGGTTGAAGTAGGCTAGTCCCAATATTGTATCAGTTTCTGGAATTTAAACGCCGAACCGTTTTGAACTGAACGTGCTCGCGACCGGAGCCGCAGTTATTCTGCGGCGTAGCAAGCATGTGCGCTCAGTTCAGAACAGGGTAAATTGAAAGCCAGGATTATGACGTTATCAAATCAGGATAACCAGTTGCTGAGAATTTCTGTCATTCACTACTTGTAATTCAAGATGACATTAGTTTTTTTGGGAAGACATCTTTATAAATTACTGCTAGCTACCACTTGATTGCGCCCTAGCTCTTTCGCCTTATATAGTCGTGCATCGGCGATAGTCATATAATTATCAATCGTATCAGTTTCATCAGGCACCTTAGTGATAGCGCCAATAGAAACTGTCAGAATTTTAGCAATATCACTGTCTATGTTTGGGATACTTAGTTGTTCTATGCCTTTTCTTATAATCTCAGGAAATTGTGCCGCACCTTGAGATCCTGGGTTGGTTGCTAATATACCAAACTCCTCGCCACCAAGGCGGAAAACGTAGTCGCCAGGCCGTTGGCAAAGTTCTTTTAATTTTTGGCTTACCTGGACTAACACTCGATCACCTTCGCTATGGCCATGTTTATCATTGATTCTTTTAAAGAAATCGATGTCAACTATAATGAGAGAAAGCGGCATAGTGTCTCGATAAGCTTTTTTTAGTTCTTGCATAAAAGTATTATTAAAATGCCGGCGATTAAACAATCCTGTTAGTTGATCTGTTATGGATAGTTGCTCTAGGCTTAAATTGGCTTCCCGCAGTTGTTGATTGGCATCATGAAGTTCTTCTTCAATTTTTTTGCGTTTATGTCTTTCACGCATTAGGTCCAGTGTTCTTGAAGATAAATTGTCGTACATAGTCATAACAGTTTCGATAAGCACTCTAATGGAACCGCTCATTTTCTTGTCCGCTACAATTTTTGCTTCTTCGAGAGATAGTCCTGCTTGTATATTCTGGATGACAAATGCCATTCGTTTATCATTATCAATGATGTGAAATGCTAACCAACGAATGAGGAACTTAACGATACCTTCAATCATTTCATCAAGGGACTTATTTGAATCCTGCTCTTTAAGCTTTAGTACGCTAGGTAAAAAAGACGAATGGGTTAGCTGGTGTGATGAAAGCCAAGAATCATCACTAAAATACCCAACCCAAATAGCTTCCTCAGTTTCAAAATGGAAATTAGCATATTCTGCCAATTCATCAAAAACGCGAGTTACCTCTATTTGATTATCTTGTGTCAAAGTACTAGCAAGTTCATTCAGTAGTGAAACTAATTTTTTATGCTGTTCATCTATTATTTCTACCCCCGTTTCAAAATTTTTGTTCCACGGAAATACTTCAACATAATCTAGATGGCTATTCATATTTTTTTCAAGGAAAAATGGCGAGGAAAGACGACAGGCCAAACATTGTGATTGTCATGTAATGTACGCTAACATATTTTTCAATTATTCTGTTGCTTCAAAGTTCTCTCGGTCATTACGGATACATTGCGGATGATGACTGCCCACGTATTAGAGAAACATAATACACCGTCATATAATTTCACTCACCAAAAAATCGTAGGACATAATGATTGGCTCTTAGTTCTAGACTCATACAAAAAAGCAATAACACCTGAACGCGCTTCTTCCACTGCTTCCTTCTTGTTATATCGCAAATACCTTATGAACGTTTAGAAAGCTGCGATGTTATACAGGGTTTGTCGATGATTTGTTGCCTTGTTTACAATCACAGACGCACAACTAGGTCGTTTCTGGCAGAATCGTGGAGATGATGGTATTAAAAGAGAAAAGCAATTGTTAATTGATTATTTATGTTCAAATGCAGACGGTTCAATTTACTACATCGACAGAGATATGAAGTTGTCACATGTGGGAATGAAAATAAATGAAAGTGATTGGTCAGTATTTTTAGAGCATGCAGGGGATGCAATGACCGCATTAAGTGTTCCGTAGCAGGAGTGTGATGACGCGGTTTCCTTTGTTCTGAGCTTAAAAGATGACATTGTCGGAAAACCGGATGATTTGAAGATTGGTATCCGAACCTCTGCCATTACAAATAGAGTGGGGCTGACAATTTTTGTCAGCATTGCACTCGACTTTCTTCTATATAGGGTAAGTTAATGAAATATAAAGACTTGCGGGATTTTATTTCGCAACTGGAAGCGTTGGGTGAGCTCAAGCGTATCAAAGTAGAAGTAGATCCCGCGTTAGAAATGACCGAAATCTGTGATCGCATTCTCAAAGCAGAAGGTCCCGCTGTCCTGTTTGAAAATCCCAAAGGGCACAACATACCGGTATTGGCTAATCTGTTTGGCACACCCAAACGTGTTGCCATGGGTATGGGGCAAGAGTCTGTCGAGGCGTTGCGCGAAGTCGGTAAACTCCTTGCGTATCTAAAGGAACCCGATCCGCCTAAGGGACTGAAGGATGCCTGGGATAAATTACCGGTTTTGAAACAGGTGTTAAACATGGCGCCGAAGGTTTTGAGCAGTGCGCCGTGCCAAGAAATTGTGTGGGAAGGCAACGATGTTGATCTGAGCAGAATACCGATTCAAACCTGTTGGCCAGGTGATGTGGCACCACTTATTACCTGGGGCTTAACTGTCACCAAAGGTCCCAACAAAACGCGTCAGAATTTAGGTATCTATCGTCAACAAGTCATTGGCCCAAATAAAGTTATTATGCGCTGGCTGGCACATCGTGGTGGAGCGTTGGATTTTCGTGAATTTACCCTGAAGAACCCGGGTAAACCATACCCTATTGCTGTCGCGCTCGGTGCTGATCCCGCTACTATTCTGGGTGCAGTAACACCCGTTCCGGATACCTTAAGCGAATACCAATTTGCCGGATTATTGCGTGGTTCTAAAACCGAAGTGATTAAATGCATCGGTAACGACTTACAAGTCCCCGCCAGTGCCGAGATGGTTCTGGAAGGTGCAATTTATCCTGACGAAACCGCACTGGAAGGCCCGTACGGTGATCACACCGGTTACTACAACGAACAAGAGACTTTCCCTGTATTGACTGTCGAGCGTATTACCATGCGTCGCGATCCAATTTATCATTCCACCTATACCGGCAAGCCACCTGATGAACCCGCCATACTCGGTGTGGCACTGAATGAGGTTTTCGTGCCGCTACTACAAAAACAGTTTCCGGAAATTACCGATTTTTATCTGCCGCCCGAAGGTTGCTCGTACCGCATGGCAGTGGTGAGTATGAAAAAACAATATGCTGGGCATAGTAAGCGCGTCATGTTTGGTATCTGGAGCTTTTTACGCCAATTTATGTAC
>JAJFJH010000440.1 GCA_021774155.1 Nitrosomonas sp. | reverse complement strand
CAAGAAAATGGAAACAGAAGGTGCAACCTGTATCGACTGTCACCAAAACCTAGTGCATGAAGAAGCCCCGGAGACTGACCTTGATGCGAGCCTTGCCGCTGGCGAGCTGGTATTGAAGCCAGATGATTGGGACGACGACGACGATGACGACGATTGGGATGACGACGACGATTATTGATAATTGTTTGTTTTGTCTAAGTTAATTATTCAGAAATGAACGATATAGATCCTACACTGAATATAAACTTGAATATCGTTGCTACTTAACATTACCCACGTGAGGTTGCTTACGTGGGTTTTGTTGTTTCTAAACAAAATGTAATTTTAAGGTTGATTGTCCAGCCAATAATACTGAAAATTACGGTATTAAACATAGAATTATTTTCTATTAGTTGCATCCATTTTATTAAAACTATTACATCACTATCATAATTAATTTTATTTATCAGATGCATGTGAAACTTGAATGTTCACTGACTAAAGTAGTTTCGATAAGTTTTTGGAAGCTAAATTAGGAGTGAAATAAATGTCATTTGAGCAACTCGGCCTGTCGCCAGAAATAATACGAGCCATCGTTGATCAGGGTTATACACAACCTACACCGATTCAAAAACAAGCAATTCCCTCAATTCTTGAAGGTAAGGATATTATGGGATCTGCGCAAACGGGTACTGGTAAAACAGCTGGCTTTACTTTGCCGATGCTACGGCGCTTACAATTCCATGCCAATAAGAGCGTTTCTCCAGCAAGGCACCCAATTCGTGCATTAATTTTAGTTCCAACACGTGAACTCGCAGCCCAGGTTTATGAAAGCGTTAAAACTTACGGCAGGTATTTGCCACTCAGGTCGGCTGTGGTTTATGGTGGCGTAAATATTGATCCGCAAATTAAAGAGATACACGCTGGTGTTGAGATTCTCGTAGCGACGCCTGGCCGATTGTTAGACCATATTCAACAGAAAACACTGAGTCTTTCAAAAGTTGAGATACTAATTCTGGATGAGGCTGATCGTATGCTTGATATGGGTTTTTTGCCAGATATCAAACGTATTCTGATGCTCATACCTTCGCGTCGACAAAGTCTAATGTTTTCAGCAACGTTCTCAGGCGAAATTAAGAAACTTGCAGACAATTTATTAAATAAACCCGTTCTCGTAGAAGTGGCAAGAAGTAATAAAATGAGTGACTTAGTCACGCATGTTGTGCATCCGGTGAGTAAAGCTAGGAAAGGTGAGTTAATTGTTCATCTGCTTAAATTAAAGGACCTAAAGCAAGTGTTGGTGTTTGCACGTACTAAGCAGGGCGCAAGTCAATTAGCGCGACATTTACAGCGTGAAGGTATTACAGCAACAGAAATTCATGGTGATAAAAACCAGATGCAACGTACTCAAGCTCTGAATGATTTTAAAGAAGGTACGGCGCAAGTATTAGTGGCTACTGATGTTGCAGCACGTGGATTAGACATTGAGGATTTGCCGCATGTTATCAACTTTGAATTACCCAATACACCAGAAGACTATGTACATCGTATCGGTCGAACTGGGCGGGCTGGCACGAAAGGTGATGCAATTTCATTAGTGTGTGATGAAGAAAAAACGTTACTAAAAGATATTGAAAAGCTCATAAAAACTAAACTGCTTGTGGAAAAAATTGAAGGATTTGATACTGGTGCAGATAGGACCTCAGCTTCCTCGGGTCAGCAGCGGCATGAAAAGAAAGATGAAGTTCATGCGCGACAAGTTAGGGCAAGAAATGAACCCAAACCTAAATTTAATGCCGAGAGGCGATCAGTGCCTCGTACTAATCGATCGTCATATGGTAGCTCAAGGCGACATAATAGACCGACAGACCCAATCTTCACACAGCCTTATGTTCCAACGGTAGGTTCGATTGATGAAGCCAGTAACTCGACATCAGGTAGTAAAGCAGCTTATGGTCGCCATAAAAGGCCACTTGCCGCATTGCTGATGCCACAAGTGGTCAATAAAGAAAGCCAAGAAGGTTAATCAGTTTAATTTAACGTTTTAGCTTAGCTAGCGCTACAGCCATTGCATTATTAATGCTAGGTATCGGTTGCTGCACTTTTTGAGCGTGTTTTTTAGGTGAAGATGGTCTGCTGTTATGATTACGCTTTGTTTCTGATGCGTCAGCTAGGCACATGGTTAGGGCAATACGCTTACGTTTTTCGTCTACTTCTAATACTTTTACTTTGACAATTTGTCCTACCTTAACGAAAGTATGTGGGTCTTTCACGAAGGTATTTGCAAGTGCGGAAATGTGTACTAAGCCATCTTGATGTACACCGATGTCAACAAATGCACCAAATGCAGCAACATTGGTGATGACACCTTCCAGAATCATACCGGCCTGTAAATCTTTTAATTCATTAATGCCTTCCTTAAATGCCGCCGTTGTAAATGCCGGGCGAGGGTCGCGCCCGGGTTTTTCTAATTCTTTTAAGATGTCTTGTATCGTAGGTAACCCATAATTTTTATCTATATATTTTGTATTATCTAACGTTTTCAGAAGATTGTTGTTACCTTTAATTCCCTTGATGTCTTGCTTTATATCATCAAGAATTTTTTTAACGAGTGGATAAGATTCAGGATGAACAGCTGAGGCATCTAGTGGATTGTCGCCTGCCATGATTCGTAAAAACCCTGCGGACTGCTCAAATGCTTTATCGCCTAGACGAGGAACTTTGTTCAGTGTCTCACGTGAAGTAAATTGCCCTTCAGTTTCTCGGTAACTTACAATATTTTGCGCAACGGTACTATTAAGGCCAGAAACGCGTGATAGCAGGGCTGGAGAGGCTGTGTTGACATCAACACCCACTGCGTTAACACAATCTTCTATGACCGCATCCAATGAGTTTGCAAGCTTAGTTTGAGCGACATCATGTTGATACTGTCCGACACCAATTGATTTGGGGTCAATTTTTACCAATTCTGCTAGTGGATCTTGTAAACGTCTTGCGATAGAAACCGCACCACGTATCGAGACATCGAGGTCGGGTAATTCTTGTGAAGCAAGACGAGAAGCAGAATAAACCGATGCGCCAGCTTCTGAAACTATAACGGACGTTAATTTTAGTGTTGGGCTTTGTTTGATCAAGTCCTTAGTTAATTTGTCTGTTTCGCGAGAACCTGTACCGTTGCCAATAGCAATCAACGTGGCTTGATGTTTTTCAACTAAGTTCTTCAACGTTTGTAGAGAACCATCCCAGTCGTTTTTTGGTTGGTGCGGATAAATAACGCCAGTTTCTAGAACTTTGCCCATTGCATCGATAACCGCTGTTTTTACGCCTGTCCGAATGCCGGGGTCAAGACCGATAGTGACATGCGGGCCGGCTGGAGAAGCCAGTAATAATGCTTTGAGATTGAGCGCAAATACCTTAATCGACTCTGTCTCAGCTTGCTCACGTAAGGTATTCATCAATTCATTCTCTAGATGAACCGAGCATTTGGAGCGCCAGGTCAAACGTACAATATTGCAAAGCCATTGATCGGCTGGTCGACCTTGGTCATTTATATTGAACTGCGCTGCAATTAATAACTCGCAAGGATTGTGAGGTGCATTCTTGGTTGGCTTCTCCACTTCAGTATCTAGTCTTAGAGTGACTCTCAACTTCTTTTCACGTTGGCCTCGAAATAGCGCTAGTACGCGGTGAGACGGGATTGTTTTAAACGCCTCAGCATAATCAAAATAGTCTTTAAACTTTACGCCTGATTCTTCCATGTCTTTGACGACTTTAGAGGTCACTACGCCATGCGCTAGCAAATATTCACGTAACAACTGTAGTAGCGTTGCATTCTCGGCGAAGTGTTCAATCAGTATATGACAAGCTCCTTCGAGTGCTTCTTGGGTGTCTTTAACACCTGGGTTATCACCATGTTCTGAAGTAAACGGTTCTTTTAAGTAGTTGGCAGCTTCTTTCAATGGCGTCAGCATTGGGTTATTTAGCAGCGAGTCTGCTAATGGTTGCAGTCCTGCTTCATGTGCCATTTGTGCCTTGGTGCGACGTTTCTTTCGGTAGGGTAGATAAAGGTCTTCTAAACGTGTTTTATCTTCAGCCTGAGTGATGGCATTGAGCAGCGTGGGTGTCATTTTACTTTGTTCTTCGATTGAGGCAATAATAGCCACACGCCTGTCTTCCAATTCACGCAAATAACGTAATCGTTCATCCAGTAAACGTAGTTGAATATCATCCAATCCCCCCGTTGCTTCTTTACGATAACGTGCTATGAAAGGAACGGTTGCCCCTTCATCAAATAAATTAATGGCGGCAGTGACTTGAATGAGTTTGGCAGCTAGTTCATTGGCTAGGCGTTGTTCGATGGATGGCGGCATAAGTGTTAAGTTCGCAAATAAATGAGAGTGATAATAGGGAAAAGGCGTGCAATGCGTATGGAGTCAGTTGACGTTGTTTTTCAGTGTTGCCCATTTGAGTTGTTTTGATTCAGAGCAGTTTCAAGCCCTGTTTCACAATGCCAGCATAATTGAAAATTGCGAGGATTGACCTCGCCGCATGTGGGGCAGATCACGGTGCCAAGTTCTGGTGATGTTTTTTCGTAGGACTGGACAATGGTGCGCCCGCGCTCATAGTCTTCATCGCGAATCACCCAAACCTCTGGATAAGCATGGGTAAATGGGATTTCACCGACGACGCCTTGAGCATGTTGATTAAATAGTTTCCCTGAAATGTATGCGTGCTCAAGAAGATCGAGTACTATCTGCGCTTCAATAAGACTATTAGCGGAAAAAACTTTTTTCATGGTTCTTGTTTAGACTGATC
>JAJFJH010000439.1 GCA_021774155.1 Nitrosomonas sp. | reverse complement strand
GCGGCACGGCGGAGATGGAAGAGGACCTCTATCTTATGCTGGCAGGAGCGATGGCGGTTTTTGAGCAAACCGGCACGGCGTTAATTGGCGGGCACAGCGCGGAAGGCGAGGCGTTGGCGCTGGGGTTCGCCGTCAATGGTGTGGCGGCAAAGGGCGCGGCTCTCACCAAAGGCGGCATGCGGGAGGGTGATGCGCTCATCCTCACCAAGCCGCTGGGCGCCGGCGCATTGATGGCGGCGAATATGCGCGGGAAAGCCAAGGGCCGCTGGATTGACGCAGGCTTGAAACTTATGACTCACACACAGGGAAAAGCGGCTGAAATATTTCTCCGCTCGCAAGCACATGCCTGCACCGATATCACCGGCTTTGGCTTGGCCGGACACATGGTGGAAATGATGCAGGCGTCGGGTCTCGGCGCCGAGATTGATCTTGGCGCTGTGTCAGTGATGGACGGCGCTTTGACATGTCTTGCCGGCGGGATTGCCAGTACCCTTCATCCCGAGAACGCCAAGGCGGCGGCGCATATTGCCAACGCCGGTGCTCTGGCCGGACATGCAAAATATGAACTGTTGTTCGATCCGCAGACCGCCGGCGGGTTGCTTGGCTCCGTGCCGTACTCTTCTGCCGGAACGTGTCTCGAGCACCTTCACGCCGCTGGGTATGAGAGCGCACGGATCATCGGGCGGGTGACGGCGCGCGCGCAATCTCCCGCCCTAATGTTGATTGACAGCGCCGCCTGAATCTTTATTTGATGACGTCGAAACCGGCTTGCTCGATGGCTTCTTCCAGTTTCATCTGATTGATGACGGCCGGATCAAAATCGACGGTGACGGTCTTGTCTTCGACCGATCCCGCAACGTCTTTCACGCCATCGCGCGCCGTCAGGGCCTTTTGAATGGAGCTTACGCAGCCGCCACAAGTCATGCCGTCCACTTTGATATTAACCTTTTCCATTTTAGTACTCCTCGTCTTTGGTTTGGGTAAAGATGAATTACTCTGCCTTTATGGGGGCGAGATTGGGTCGCCACCTTTTCAGCAACAGCGAATTTGTGACCACGCTGACGCTGCTGAACGCCATGGCCGCCCCGGCGATGGCTGGGCTCAGCATTCCCATTGCCGCCAGCGGAATGCCGATAATATTGTAAATGAAGGCCCAGAACAGATTTTGCCGGATCTTGTTCCACGTCGCCCGGCTGATCGAGATGGCGGCGGCCACCAGGCGCGGGTCGGGCCGCATGAGCGTGATGCCGGCGGTTTCCATGGCGACATCGGTGCCTGTGCCCATGGCGATGCCGACATCCGCCGCAGCCAGAGCGGGCGCGTCATTGATGCCGTCGCCGAGCATGCCGACCGAGAAGCCTTGCGCGATGAGGCGCTCCACTTCGGCTGATTTGTCTTCGGGGCGCACCGGTCCACGGGCTTCATCGATGCCCACTTGCCGCGCTACCGCTTGCGCCACCAGTTTGCTGTCCCCGGTCAGCATGAGGGTTTTGACCTTCATTTTCTTCAGATCGCGGATCGCAATTTTCGCTTCTACGCGCACCGGATCGGCGATCGCCAACAGTCCGGCAAGCTGGCCGTCAATAGCGATCCAGGTCGCCGTCTTGCCGTCCGCTTCATAACCATCAGCGCGCTCAATCTCCGCATCCGTGTTCACGTCATGGGCTTTGATGAACGTGCGATTGCCGATAATGACCTGCTTGCCTTCGACAACTCCCATCACGCCGAGGCCGGTGTGGCTGCGAAAATCGGTAACAGGCGCAAGCTCAATGCCCTCTTCTTCGGCCCGTTCAGTGACCGCCCGCGCTAGAGGGTGCTCACTGGCGTATTGCACCGAGGCGACGAAGCGCAGCATCTCTTTTTCCGGCATGTTCAAGCCGTGCATGGAGATAATCTTCGGTTTGCCTTCGGTCAACGTGCCGGTCTTGTCGAAAATCACGGCGTTGATCCTATGTGCGCGTTCCAGGGATTCAATGTCCTTGATGAGGATGCCCGCCCGCGCCGCGGCGCCAGTGCCGGTCACGATGGCGGTCGGCGTCGCCAGGCCCAGCGCGCAAGGACACGCGATTACCAAGACCGAGACGGCGGCGATCAGCGCCGGTTCAAATTCACCGCCGATAAACATCCATACTGCGAAGGTCAGCGCGGCAAGTCCGACCACGATGGGGACAAAGATTTCACTGATGCGATCCACCAGACGCTGCACCGGCGCTTTGCCGGATTGGGCGTTCTCCACAAGGCGGATGATTTTCGACAGGGTGGAATCTTCCCCCACCGCCGTGGCTGAAACCTTCAGCAGTCCCGTACCGTTGATCGCCCCGCCGGTGACGTGATCGCCGGGGTTTTTCAATACGGGTAGGCTCTCGCCGGTAATCAGCGCTTCATCAAGTTCGCTGACCCCTTCGGCTACTTCGCCGTCCACAGGCACGCGTTCGCCGGGGCGGATAATGACGATATCGCCTGCATTGACTTGCGACACCGGCACGTCGATCTCCTCGCCGTCCCGCTCCACCCGCGCGCGTTCGGGGCGCAGGTCCATGAGCTGGCGGATGGCGGCGGTGGTGCCGCGCTTGGCGCGGGCTTCAAGATATTTACCCATCAGCACCAGCGTCATGATGACGGCGGCGGCTTCAAAATAAAGCTGCCCTTGTGCGGCTGCCCCCAATGTCGCCATGAGATAAAGACTATAGAGAAAGGCTGCACTGGTGCCCATGACCACCAGAACATCCATATTGCCCGCGCCCGCGCGCAAGGATTTGTAAGCGCCTTCATAGAAACGCGCGCCAACAAAAATTTGAATGGGGGCGGCGAAAAGCAATTCCTGCCAGGGTTGCAAGTGAAACCCGAGACCGGTCCAGTGAGAGATCATCTGCGCCACCAGGGGCGATGCCATCGCGGCGGATGCGATCAGAATATATAAAGTGCGCTGCAAATCGGCTTTAGCCTTTTGGTCATGTTCGGCGTCGGCCTCAGCTTGGGATTCGGCCTCTGATGTAATGCGCGCTTCAAAGCCCGTGCGCTCGACGGCTTTTGCCAGGCCGGGCAGATCAATCGCGCCGGGCAGGGCCTCGACATCGGCCCGCTCCAGGGCGAAATTGACTGTCGCCGAAGTG
>JAJFJH010000438.1 GCA_021774155.1 Nitrosomonas sp. | reverse complement strand
TAGAACCATAATTTCACTTGCTTGTTGTGCATTATGCTCTGCACTCTCAAGTATTTTCATTTGCATATCAAATTGACGCGCTAGCGTAATCATACTAACCATCTCATGCACAAGATTGACATTACTCCCTTCCAATGCACCGTCATGCAACTGCACATTTGCATCAGCCAATACTGGATTACCATGTTTTACGCGAAACAAACCATCTTCGCCTTTTGTTAGCTCATTCTCTGGTGGATTAACTAATTTAATTCGATCAACGATTACTACTGTATTAGGCAAAGGCGTAATAGGAACTGCTGAAACCGTGCCATCTTTAGCAATAATTATTCTTGAATTTGGTGGTATTGCAATAGCACCACGCTCACCCTTTATATTGAGTCCATTGGGTGTCTGCAAAAGGCCATTAGCACTAACTTGCAAATTACCTTGACGAGTATAAGCTTCCTCGCCATTAGCAAGTTCTACTGCAATCCAACCAGAACCCTTGATTGCCACATCAAGATTACGCCCAGTTTGCTGAATTGACCCTGGTCTAAAATCTGCGCCAGGAGTTGAGTCAACGACGAAAGCGCGCGTAGGCAGGCCATTACCAAAAATTGGCGTGGCGCGAAAAGTACTTAACTCTGCACGATAACCTGTTGTACTTGCATTGGCTAAATTATGTGAAACGGTGGCTTGCTGATTCAGCGTATGTATCGCGCCAGTCATTGCCGTATAAATCATTCGATCCATAATCTTTTCTCAATATATTAAGATTAATAATTGCGAAACAAGTCAGCCATTATGATAATAAGCAATTAGAGATTAACTAATGTCTGCAATATGGCATCTTGTGTTTCAATCGTTTTTGCATTCGCCTGATAATTACGTTGTGCCGTTATCATGTTGACCAATTCAGTTGTCAAATCGACATTTGATTCTTCAATAGAAGAAGACTCCAAGACACCTAATGGGCCGGTTCTAGGCGCACCTACTAATGGTTCTCCAGAATCAGCTGATTGTGCCCACTGGGTACCACCTAACGGGGTAAGACCTTGCGGATTAGCGAAATGCGCTAACACAACTTGACCCAATGTGCGAGACTCTCCGTTTGTAAAACTACCACTAACTGTTCCATCGCCAGCTACAGAAAACCCAGCTAGTCTTCCTGATGCAAAACCATCTTGACTCAATGAATTGACACCAAAATTTGCTCCAAATTGAGTTACGGTTGAAAGATCAAGAGTAAAATCCATTGGCGTCGTTGCATCGTTCACAATACCTAAGTTTGTTGCAATTGCAGCGAGATCGATCGATGCAACTATGGGCGCAGCTGGTCCAGTTAGTAGACCATTAGTATCGAAAGCAAGTGCTTGTGAAGCACCGCCACCTAATGTCACCCCGACAGGAACACCCGCGGCTGTTGTGGCACCATCAACCGTTGCAAATGTGTCCCAGGCACCACTACCTGTTTTCTGATAAAACATGGTAAATACATGAGAGTTGCCTAGACTATCGAATATTGTTGCCGATGTTGAATTGGCATACGTAGTTGGATCAGTCGCATCAAAGGCTGGAATGACAGCAGGCACATCCGTACGCGAATCAAGGTTAAAACCAGCGCTAAAAGTTGTTGTCGCTGACGGACTGATATCTGCGGTTGATAATTGCAGGTTAGATGGCGCGGTTGATATTATATTGCCTGCGGCATCAGTTTGATAGCCAGTAAGATTTATGTTGTCACTGTTGACAATAAAACCATTTTTGTCAACATGAAACTGCCCATTACGGCTATAAGTAACTTCTCCGCCATTATTCATGCGAAAGAAACCTGCACCATTGACCGCAATATCAAGTGGATTACTAGTTGAACTAATATTACCTTGAGAAAACTGCTGTGCAATATCCGCCACTTTTGAACCGATGCCTACTTTATTGATCGACGTTTCACCGCCTAAAGCATTTGCATAGACATCAGTAAATTGAGCATGAGATAACTTAAAGCCCGCAGTATTTGCATTTGCAATATTATTACCAATAACATCAAGGCTTGTAGATGTGGTACTAAGTCCACTTAATCCATGTTGAAAACCCATAACTTTCTCCTAATTAGAATATTTGTTTAATGTCTGACATTCCGACAAACCCAAACTCACCGACATCGAGAATGGCACCTTTTTCATCTGGAGATACACTATTCACAGTTGTTAATGACAGTGTTGTGGCAGATATATCTTTATCACCTTGTTTGGCACTAACCGTAAAACTATAATTTCCATTAGCAGCAACAGTTCCACTGTCACTAACGCCATCCCAAACAAAGGTATTAATACCTTCAGATTGCGCACCTAGCTCAATATTACGAATGGCAATTCCTGAGCTATCTTGGATAGAAATAACTAACTCATCAACCGGTTGCGATAGCTCAATGCCAGCAAAGGCCGCATTATCTTCTAATTTCATGGCTGAGCCAGGGATCAACACACCATGTCCAATCATTGACGTTGCTTCTAGTGAACGCATCGCATCAAGATCACTAACCATTAATTTCAACGTGTCATTCAGCTTATCAATACCCGTCACTGTGCTTATTTGAGCTAATTGACTCGTTACTTCAGCGTTGTCTAATGGATTCAATGGATCTTGATTCTGCATTTGAGTGACAAGCAATTTTAGAAATCGATCTTGAGGATCTTCTACGACATTTTTGTTGGACGCAGTCGTTTCATTCCCTGACGCAAAGATTTTAGTGGCTGCTGAGTTTTGAATTTGTTCCATGATCGTTATTCCTTCTATTGACCGATTGAAAGTGTTTTTTGCAAAAGATTTTTAGTCGTGTTCATCATATCGATGCTATTTTGGTATGACCTTGATGCAGACATCATATTTACCATCTCATCAACCGCACTAACATTTGGCATAGTTACAAATCCATCGTCTTTAGCCATCGGATGATTTGGTTCAAAAACTTCTCTCATGGGGGAGGGGTCATGCACGATTCCTGCTACTTTTACACCACCCGGTTGTTTTGCTGCATTATGGATTGTGCTGAATACAACTTGGCGAGCACGATAGGGCTCCCCTGTAGAACTTGTTGCACTGTCAGCATTCGCCAGATTACTAGCTACCACATTCAATCGCTGTGACTGGGAAGCCATTGCTGAACTTGCAATATCAAATACGTTTAATAGTGACATTTTTATCTCTCCTGTAGGGCTGACAGCAGCCCTCTAATCTGACCACTAACAAAAGTGATGCTAGCGTCATATTTCAAAGAATTCTCAGCAAATCGTGTCCGCTCAGTATCCATATCGACTGTATTACCATCTGCACTGGGTTGTTGAGGAACTCGATACAATGCTTGTGTGTTTGCAATATTTCCAGATCCTGGATTAATGTGCATCGCAGAGGTCGTCGTTAGACCTTGTGTTTTAGTGCTTGAAGAAAGTACATCACGTAGCGCATTTTTAAAGTCTATGTCTTTCGCTTTAAAGTTTGGTGTATCGGCATTCGCAATATTGCTAGACAACATTTCTTGTCTTGATGTTCTAAGTGAAAGCGCTGTTTGATGAAAGTTTAGTGTGTTATCAAGTTTACTGATCATATGAATATCCAAAAATAGCATCAATATTTAGTATTAAGCACATATCGTGCCAACTACGTTATTCCCTCGACTACGACGTCAAACTAATGAATAACACCTGAAAGGGTCTTTATCTTTTTATATAAAGGCGAACCATTCTTATTACTATGGATACGTGGCGGCAAGAATTGCCGGAAGCGGCAAAAATTGTTGAGATCAAATAACCTTAATTAAATATAATTCTCCATGAAATATAAACTAATTTGCCATTTCAGCTTCTTTCTATTAGCTGGCGTTTCTATGCTTTTATCTGCGTCGGAACATAAACAACCATCTGGGTTTCAGAAAATGTCCGTTGTTTTGAAAATAGTGGAGAATTATGTCAAGAGTGAAACAGAGACGCTGCCTGGCGAAGTTATTATTAGCCAAGGAAAAATTGATAACCGTATTACATTACCAAAATGCTTAAAGTTAGAAGCATTTACGCCAACAGGCAGCCGCCTTTGGGGCAGCGCATCAGTCGGTGTACGCTGTAACAGCCCAAGTTCATGGACTATTTATGTGCAAATTAACATACAAGTAATGACTGACGTTATGCATGTCGCCAGACCACTTACTCGGGGCACACCGCTTGTTGCGGAAGATGTAAAATTACAAAGAGTCAATCTTACGCAGATGCCAGAAGGAATATTTACTGAATTATCTCAAGTCATTGGCAAAGTGCCGTTATCTAGTCTCTTATCTGGCCAATTATTACGCCAGAGCGCTTTGAGACTTCCCCATGTGATACTGAGAGGTCAAAAAGTGATTCTACACATACAAGGCCAAGGATTTAGCGTTAGTTCAGAAGGCCTCGCGCTTGCAGATGCAGCAGAAGGGCAAGTTGTACAAGTTCGCAATGACTCAGGAAGAGTAATTAGTGGAATAGCGCGGGATAATGGTATTGTTATTGTGAGGCCATGAGGCTATTCAGCACTAATCAAGAAAGCGAATATTTTAATTCTCAGCATGAACAAATAATGCTGACCAAGCTATGCTAAGTCATAACCATTTATCTCAGATCTCCCATTAAGAGAGTCTTCTAATGGCTTCCATTAGTTTCTCTTCATTGTAAGCGTCCAACGACCAGTCGTTGTGAAACACATGGAGTTTTCTACTTACCGCGCCAGTGCACTGAATATAGATCATGGCGGCGATCTTTCAGATTTTGTACTGTGCCACTGTTGCGTGCAATACGCAGCGTATCGGGGCGCAAATCGGCGATTGCGACAGTCTCCACATTGGGCGTTGTGTCTGCGGCGATGCCATCGCGTGCAAATGGAAAATCGCAAGGGGTTAGGATGCAACTTTGAGCATATTGAATATCCATATTGGTAACGTTGGGTAGATTCCCTACGTTGCCAGACATGACAACATACACCTGGTTCTCAACGGCGCGTGATTGACAGCAGTATCGAACTCGTAAATAGCTTTGACGTTCGTCCGTGCAAAACGGTACAAAAATAATATTCACGCCTTGGTCAGCCAAATGTCGCGATAGCTCTGGAAATTCAGAATCGTAACAAATGAGCACGCCAATGGGGCCGCAATCTGTTTCAATCGCATTCAGTGTTTCACCACCCTCCATGTCCCACCAGAACTCTTCGCTTGGTGTGGGATGAATTTTGGTTTGTTCGTGAACAGTGCCATCCCGCAAAAATACGTAGGAAACATTCTCTACACGGCCTGATGGCACACGTGTCGGATGTGACCCGCCGATAATGTTGATATTGTAACGTAAGGCTAACTCACGCATTGATTCAGTAAAGCGTGGCGTGTATTTGGAGAGCATTTCGATCGACTCAATGGGGGATAGCTCTTGATCCTCAATTGAAAGTAATTGTAGGGTAAACAGCTCGGGGAATACGACAAAATCACCCTTGTAGTCAGCAACGACACCGACAAAATATTCAACAAATTTTATGAACTCTTCAAAAGAATGAACCCTGCGCAACATATATTGCACAGTACCCACACGTACGGTTTCTTGCAGGCGTCCGCCATAGGTTTTATGGCGTTTTATTTCTTGCTCTTCAGGTATCATCGGATTATGCCAGATGAGATGTACACCATTGCCCAGTGAAGCACTATCTTCAGGTAAATAGTTTTTTATGACACCAAGAACTTCAAAATCATTATGTAATTGGAAAGAAAGCACCGTGTCACGTTGCTGTTTATGCACAATCGCCTCAACATACTTTTCCACATCAGGAAATTGACGTGACTTGCGTGCATAGCTGGGTAGTCTTCCAGCAAACACAATGCCTTTTAAACCATACTTTTGACACAATTGTCTGCGAGCATTGTAAAAACGCTGACCGATGCGATAGCCCCGATAAGCAGAATCGACACACACTTCCATACCGTACAAGTAATCACCATGAGGATCATGGCGAGAGGCAAAACCATTGCCGGTGATCTCAACCCAGGAATGAGGCTTGAGAGCAATTCGCGCAGAAATAATAAATGAAACACAATAACCGACCACCTCATTGTCGTAAGTGGCTACAAATTGACCATCTTGAAAATTATTAATCTGCCCAGTTAACGCACTTTTTGAATATCCTGCAATTCCAGTACCAGCATAGGTTCGACCAGTTAGATCTTTTAATGCAGGCACGTCTTTAAGTGTTGCGTTACGGAGAGTAAGCCGCTTAGCTTTCTTTTTTACAATCGGCTTTGAGGGTTCGGATTCCATATAAAAACCTTTTATTAACTTAGGAAGCTATTGTTTTAGTAAATTCAGGTTCAGATTAAAAGCCCTCCCCTTGGCGCCAAATTACTCGTCTATTTTCTATTGTACATTTTTACTGCCCGGGCAATTTTATCAACAATTGTGAAATGTATGTTAGAGAACGCAGCAATCTCTAATTAGAGTCTCCTCAGAAATTCAGTAAACATTGCGGGTACAGTTTGAACTTTCCCCTGAGACTTAGAAAACCATTTAAGCGGCATCTAAACATTAAGAAGCCATATTTATATCCGCACGTACAAAGCCAAATAAAAACC
>JAJFJH010000437.1 GCA_021774155.1 Nitrosomonas sp. | reverse complement strand
TCTCATTGATCAAAGGGGGAGGTGGTGCATTGTTGCGTGAAAAGATCGTGGCAGCGGCATCCAAAACCATGTATGTCATTGCGGATGAGAGTAAACTGGTTAAAAAACTCGGCGCATTTGCCCTGCCAATCGAAGTCAATTCATTCGGGCTGACTGCTACCAAACTTGCGATAAAAAAAATTGCCGGAAATTTTAACCTGCAAGATACCGTAAAAGTCAGAATGGCAGATGATAAGGTGTTTATTAGCGATGGTGGCCATTGTATACTCGATGCATCTTTTGGCCTTATTCACGATGCACATGCACTGGACATGGCTCTATTATCAATTCCCGGCGTTGTTCAGCATGGCCTGTTTATCAATATGGCATCCAAAATCTTCATCGCCGGAAAAGATGGTGTAAAAATATCGGAAAGAGAAACCTAAATGCAAGTACAGTCAAATTGGAGTGGTCAGAGTATGGTTAAATGTGTGGGACTTCTGCGTTCAAAATTAAGCAAAATTGCGCTGCTTGTTGCAACTCTATTTTCAATGGCGATAATCGTTGGCCAACCAGTCGGCGCCCAGGAATTATCTCAGTCTCATCTGGATGCGGCAAAGAAAGCAATTTCTGTGACCAATGCAACTGCCAAACTTAATGATATTCTTCCAACAGCAGCCCTGCGACTGGCTGGAAGATTGATTTCCAACCGCCCCGATATCGAGGCTCAGATCTCCGAGATAGTAAATGAAACTGCGCTGGAACTGGCACCACGTCGTGGTGATCTGCAAAAGGAAGTCGCAAGTATATATGGGCGCATCTTCACAGAGGAAGAGCTTTCAGCTATTTCAATTTTCTTTGCAACAGATACCGGACAGAAATTTCTTAATGAATTGCCGCTTGTTGTGCGGGAAGTGGAAAAGGCATCACGTGTGTGGGGAACAGGAGTCAACCGGGACCTGGTTCAAACGGTTCGCAAGAAACTCAAAGCGGCGAATCTGGAATAACTTTGTTGCAGGCGATCGGCGTTGGGCTGATAATTATTACATTTCAATGCAAGATTAATTCCTAACTATTTTATTGGTTATCTGATGTCTGAATATGATTATGACCTGTTTGTAATCGGTGGCGGTTCCGGCGGAGTTCGTGCGGGCAGGCTGGCTGCTTCAATGGGCTGCAAGGTGGGTATAGCAGAGGAATACCGATATGGTGGCACTTGTGTTATTCGCGGGTGCGTTCCTAAAAAATTGATGGTTTATGCTTCTCATTTTAGCGAATCCTTTGAAGACGCCAAGGGATTTGGCTGGAATGTGGGCGAAAGTCATTTTGACTGGTCAACCCTGATCACCAGCAAGGATTTGGAAATTTCCCGGTTGGAAGGGCTATATCGCAAGGGTTTGAGTAACGCTGAAGCTGACATTTTTGACACCAGGGCTGTTCTGGAAGGTAAAAATCTTGTTCGTCTGATCAATGATGACCGGGTAGTAAGTGCCAAACGAATACTGATTGCTGTAGGGGGAACTCCGTGGCGCCTGGATGGGTTGACCGGTTCACAATTGTGCATCACTTCAGATGAAGTATTTCAACTGACCAAACAACCGCGCTCAATTGTCATATTTGGCGGGGGTTATGTAGCCGTTGAATTTGCCTGCATTTTTGCCGGATTGGGCACCAAAACTACACTTGTCTATCGCGGTGACAAGATATTGCGTAGTTTTGATAATGATCTGCGCGAAACGCTTCGTGAAGAGATGGTGAAAAAAGGGATCCAGATCATTCTGGAAACAACTCCCGAGCATATTTCGCAAAGTGAACATGGTGATGGCAGTCTTAAGGTGACACTCAGCAATGGTGATACAATTGATACAGATCAGGCGATGCTGGCGGTTGGTCGCAAACCATTGACAGATCAGTTGGGCCTGGAACAGGCGGGTGTTGAACGCAAACCGTCCGGCCATATTATTGTCGATGAATATTCCAGAACCAATGTTGAGAATATCTGGGCAGTAGGCGATGTTTCAGACAGGGTTCCACTGACGCCTGTGGCAATTCATGAATCGATGTGTTTTATCGAAACAGAATTCAAAAACAATCCAACCACTCCCGATCACGACCTGGTTGCTACTGCCGTATTTTCTCAACCGGAGATTGGTACCGTCGGGTTGGGAGAAGATGAAGCGCGCGAAAAATATGCCAAACTGGATATATTTCTGGCAAAATTTCGACCGATGAAACATACATTATCCGGGCGTGATGAAAAAATGCTGATGAAAATCATTGTATGTGGTGAAACTGATATAGTGCTGGGTGTGCATGTTTTGGGAGAAGGTGCGGGAGAAATGGCCCAGTTGCTTGCAATTGCGCTGAAGTCCGGGGCAACAAAAAGTGATTTTGATCGCACAATGGCGGTGCATCCAACCGCTTCGGAAGAATTGGTAACAATGTATAATCCAAGCTACAGAATCAGAGGCGGCAAACGCATTGGCTGAATATTTTGGTGATGAGGAGTATTTTGCCTTTTTCGGTTTTGGATCACTTGTCAATCGCAATACGCTTGCGGCAGATATTGTCGATGCAATTCCTGCAACTCTCAAAGGCTGGCGGCGGCACTGGCAAGCCCGTCCTCTGGAGAGTATGAAGTCCCCAGCATTGAAAAATATAGCGCTGCTTAATATCCATCGCAACCCGTCCAGTGACATCGATGGGTTGTTGATCATGGATAAATTAACAAATTTGCCGGCGCTGGATGAGCGTGAGCATGCTTATGAAAAAATTCAATTGTCAAAATCTGACTTCATAGT
>JAJFJH010000436.1 GCA_021774155.1 Nitrosomonas sp. | reverse complement strand
CTAGTTGATGGCGCGCATTGTATTTCTCATAAAGAAACTTCAAGTGGCGAGCAAAGCATGATTTTTATCGTTCCTAGAGGGGAGAAAAATACGGTTATTCTCGGTGGGCTTGTTCAGATGCATCAATGGGACGAATCCATGAGCCTTGAAGACCTACTGATAAGACAAATGTACGATGGTTGCCTGAGTTTTCTACCGGAACTACGTGGACTTCCACTAGACAAAGAAGAACCCGTTCGAGCAGGTCTACGACCTTTTACACAAGCTAATGTGTGTGTTGAAAGCGTTCCGGAAACCCATTTATTTTATAATTATGGCCATGGTGGTGCAGGCGTCACGTTGTCATGGGGTTGCGCTCAGGAAATAGTCCAAAGAATTCAAACACGGTTTCAGCAAGAAGTGTCGCAAACGCCTTTTGCCAACACTTCAATTGATAACCAGAAACAAACGGTTTTTTTGTTGCAAGATAAATTACAAATCAAATCTGATCTCGCATTCTTCCGCCAACATGACTTCAATATCGTGCTGCTTTGCAGTCGCGAAGGCTTAAGCAAAATAGTCCCCGCTCAATTTCAGCACTTGGATTGTGTGCGGCTGATGGAACACTATGATTTATCCTCATTGTTAATCGCTTTTAGCCAGGTTCAATACCACTTCAAACTCGTACCCGAACAATGCCGAATTGTCACCAATGATGAATTCTCGGTTTATCTGGCCGCAAAAATGCGTGAGGCGCTTAATTTGGCAGGAGATAAACCGGATCAAATACGGCCATTTGTCGATCAGTTAGAACTCAAAAAAGCATTAAACGACTCAGGTGTTAGCATGGCCTCAGAGCCAGAAACTCATCAAGGTGCGCAATACAATACCAGCGTGATGGTCATCAATGGAGAATGTGTTTATTTTGCGTCATGCAAAAATTCTCGACCGAATAATGAATTTCTTCATGGGAAACCTATTGGCCATATCATCGTTCGAGAACAAGACCCTGAATATTCATTGCTATTAGAATTCTCAACAAAAATACTGAAAAACTTGGCCTTAGGTTATCCTTCGCATGGCGTCATTAACTTGGATCTTTTTGTAGACAATCAATCAGAGAAACCCGCTTTATTGTCTATCGCTGCTCGCGCACCCGACGGCTTGATCTCTAAAATGTTTACCACCTATCAAGGCGTTTCTCTTGACGAATGGCATCTTCGATTACAGATGGGATTGCTTGATAAACCAACATTTAAAGCCAAGAGAGATCAGAAATATAGTGCTGGTTGCTTTCATCCCAAGCGAGAAGGTATCGTCACTGAGATTGAGAAGCCCATCTTTAATAGTGCGACAGAAATTACTTGGCATATCTGCCCAGGACAGAAATTGAGTAATGCCGAAAACACAAGCGATGCTGCGCTGGAAATTTTTTTGTCGAATGACAATTGGTATGAATTACAGCGTGATTTTGAAGTGGCGAATTCATGTTGCTATTTCAAATAACCGATTGGCAGTTAGTAATTATTTTTAAATCATTTATTAGAACGTATTATTATGAAGTTATCATTTTTTATATGATGGTAATTAATAAAAAAGAGAGGGATCTTTAAAATAATGTTTATGAGGATCCATTCCTCTTAAACATTATTTTAAAGATCACCATAATACAGAGGAAATCGTGGGGCAACAGCTTGATATTAGAAAATTCCTTTCACTGAAAAAGCAAGAGATTGAGGGCAAGGATAATGAATTAATCGTTAAACTTGAGTTATGCACCCAATCCATTCATCGGTGGCTCCAGTACTGCGAGTACCATTACGTCAATCTTGAGGAAGCGGTAAAGGAACCGAATTTGCGCATGGATAGGGCTTTAAGCTATAGACGACCCGGGGAAACAGTCCCTGTCAGGTTTGTTTACGAGGCGAATATTGCTGCATTTCTAAATAGTCTTCATGCTTTGCTTGATTCGTTTCCTTATTTACTGAATCTTTTTATCCCAGTAAGAGAAAACCCAGACTCTATTGACATTAAATGGCACCGCAACTTTATCAACAAATACGAAGGCTTCGCCTTCTATGATGAGCTAATTGGACTCCTAATGGACAGTACCTTTCATAAGGTGAAAGGTTATGTGAATACAATCAAGCACAAGCACCTTATAAGGATTTCAAATCAATGGGATCACTTGGAATTCGAAGCATTCACTTACAAGAAGCCCTATTGTGATGAAAAGAGGGATATCAAATTTAGGCTCGAGTCTGTAACAGACCAGCATGTAATGTCATTTATCGAAGAATGCCACGATCAGTTGATCCCAAAACTTTTCAATCTTTGTGACAGTGTTATGAATTTTAAAGGCTCGCAGCTTGGTAATGATCTATAACACGGAAAGGGGGTCTAGATTCGTAGGCTATAAATATAGACCCCAATGCGCCAATGCGCGCGTTGGCGAGTAACAAGGCGAACGACAATTTCTTTAAGCTGCAAGGACTGATCTCAATCGGGTTTTATTGGGACTCCTTCATATCAGTTTCCTGAAAATGTCCAGCATCATATTGGTTATACCCATTGTTATTGGCTTGCGGGGCTAGAACAAATTGGCCCTGACTAAAATACCTAGGGAAGCACCGATTAATTCTGAGCCAAATGGATGATGAGATAAAATCCTTCAAATTGAGGCGAAAATTGCAGGTAATAGCCAACTATTGCCAAGATTTGCAACAATAATATGGACGATTTTAGCTGTCAGACATTGGTTCATGAATTATTCGGTGCTTCCCTAGCAAACACAAAACGACCAACATTAATGCTACAATCATAGTAAGTGGTTCTTGTATTTACTTGGACCGAAATATCGGTTGGATTATAGCTGCCCGGGAAACCGGCCCAGACTACAATACAATGCAGGAGATAGGAGGGCAATCATGAGCATGCGATTCAATAGGTGGGCATCGAACTGGATCGAGGAAAACATCCCTCCCGGCGCCAATACTGACATCGAGACCTACGAAGCGCGGGCAAAGCGACTGATGAATGAAATGTTTGCCGAGGCGACCGCGGTCAATTTCAGTGATTTCGAGATCAAAGAAGAGTGGTCGCGCATTGCGCCCCTAGTTCTGGCTGCGGTTTCGGACACCACCGAATTCGACGTTGATGCCTATGCGCTAAAAACACTATTGGCGAAAGAGAATGAAGACGGCGACTGAGTCCCGCCAAACGACTCATTCATATACTATAGTCTTTACCATCACATTCTCTCATTTGAACACTTCCAAACTCGTTTCACGCAAGACATAACGTCAAAGATCACCGGCGCCGAAGGCGTCCGGTGCATCGCCTTGTTAGCCGATTTGTGCCTTGAGCTGTTGTTTTCTGTATTCACCGATTTCATCCCAATGTTCGTCAGTCAAAGCCCCTTCAA
>JAJFJH010000435.1 GCA_021774155.1 Nitrosomonas sp. | reverse complement strand
ACATATAAAAACTACTTAAGTAATGTATTTCTGTTTGAAATAGAAGTAATCGGCCATTAATTTGTAGAATGGTTGAGAGGAAAAAGAGAATTCATTTTTAGCGAACTCATTTATCTGAGCGCCATTATCTTAGAGAATAAGGATAATATTTTATCAGATGAATTCGTGTATCTGTGTGCGTGCAAGTTGGTAGAATTCGATTGTACTCTGGAAAACGGCCACAGAGTAATTATTGAACACCATTTAAAGAAGGGAGAGCGCGGGCTTGCGCTGCAAGCCTTTGTGAAATGCAGGAATATTCTGCAAGTAGAGCTCGGGATCGAACCCGGAGCCGCGCTAATGTCCTTAGCAAAGGTACTGGGGTACGGTCGGTCGAGGGTTTTGTAGAAAACCTTAAAGGGTGTTCTCAGTGATGTGGCGGATCATGAAAAAGTCAACAAAAATACTGTTGCACAAAATGAAGCACAGGATTTGGCTGATAAACCTCGTGTTTTGATACTACCACCAGATTCCGTGATAGAAACGGAATTAATGCGCCGCTTATCCTTTGGATTAATCGAAGACATCACCGTTGGCTTGGCGAGATATCGAAGCTTTAGTGTTTTTTCACCCCATACCGGCCAGTCGTTGAGCGCGATGGGAATGAGCGCGGCAGATGCTTCCCCGGTGATCAAGTTCGACTATTTGATAAATGCCATCATCAAGCCGAGAGGCAATGCAGATTTCTCGTTATCATTTCGTCTTACGCAATTTTCGAGTAAGCAAGTTCTCTGGGCTGCGGAGTATCCGCTTAACATATCTACAACCACAAAAATATTTGGGAGTATGGTCAGTAACATTTTGCAGTCATTGGCATCTGAGATTGAAAGAAGCGAACTGTCTCAACCAGCCACAACGGAGGATGTATCGGCTTATCGCATGTTCCTGGAGGGCACCCAAATTTTAAAACGACATGATCTCCCCAGCATTCGTCGATCCAGAAAGTGGTTTAGTGCTGCTGCCAGACGTACAGAAAGTTTCGCACCTAGTTTTGTAGGGATATCCCGCACGCTGAGTCTGGAATGGTTGGTATGCGCAAGAACTGACGGCAATCTTTTGGATGAAGCGCTCAAAAATGCCAAAAAGGCAAGTGAAATTGATGGATTTGATGGCCGGGGAGTGCGCCAGCAAGGCTTCGTTAACCTTTACCAAAAATGCCACGATGAATGTTTGGAAATGTTTGATCAGGCGATCGCATTAATTCCCAATGATGCTGATTGCCTGGCAGACTACGCAGATGCTTTGGCACATTCTGGGAAGCCGATTGATGCACATAAAAAAATGCTAAAAGCGATTGAACTTAACCCACTTAACCCAGATTTTTACGATTGGATTTTTGCCAGCATATATTTCCAATTGGAGAATTATCAGGAAGCAATAAGAATACTTCAGAATGTTAAAGACAACCCCGCATCTGCTCGAATACTAGCTGCAAGCCATGCCATGTTGGGAGAGCACGAACAAGCCAGGTTTTATTCTCAAGTCGTCAGAGAGTCCTATCCCGGATTCACGACCATGATGTTGCACCAAATCATTCCCAATAGACACAAGTCTGACACGGATCGCATAATTGATGGTTTACGAGCCGCTGGACTGCCCTAATAGTTTTTGAGCAGTGCAGATGGAATGGAGCCGGATAACGGCGAAATTTTTTGTATTTTCCCTCCGTGTGAAAAAATTTGAGCCTGCTCGAGGCTAACTTACATTGCAAAATGTATCGTAGCTATATGAAATACAACAGCTTTACCGTTTTCTGAAAAGTAATTTATTTTGTCACGCCTGAGTCACGCAAGCTGCGTTACGTTGGCGAGGTGACAATCAAAATATCGTATTTGCGAAATACATTCATCAGCAACTATCGAAGTTGAAAGGAAACAATATGTCTGAGTATTATCTAGTCGGGAACTTGGATACCGGTGAAGACCTTTGGCTCATCAGTAAAAAACACGGACGTGCTTCTCCAGTTCCAAAGGATGTGTGGATGGAGATAGTGAGTCTTTTTCAGGTCGATAAAGATGAGATAACTTCCTTCTCACCAGACAACGAACCTGTAAGAAACAAACACGCTTCGGACGTTTTGGGTGCCGTGGATGGAGATAATCAGGTTAACCGCAACGTAGCTTTGTCGCTCTCTACGGCGGAATTGGGCTCGATAGTTGTGAATGTTCGACTTCTTCCGCTTCAAGTATTGGCAGAAGACAAACACCCATTGATCGAGTTGCTGGATGGCCATGTCACTTTCGACATTGATGAATAATTGATCAACGCACTCCTTTTAGACAAATTCGGGAATGAGGCAGCTAACGCCGGAGAGCTAGAAGTGCGAACTCTTCTAAACCAGATTCTTCGAGATGAGCGGGCTTCAGTTTCTCCTGTCTGCGATCGTGTTACATCGCCCACAAAAACTCTTAATAGAATACGCGACCTCTGCGATTATCTGGATATCACCCGAATTGGTGAACTAACAGGGCTTGATACCATTGGAATTCCTGTTGCTTTCGCCACGAGACCAAATTCCCAAACCCTGTCTGTTAGTCAAGGTAAGGGAATTGATCGGGATGCTGCGCTGGTGTCCGCTGCGATGGAATCTGCTGAATGCGCAATTGCAGAAAGTGTACCCGACGACCTGATCAGGATGAGCTCTTCAGACGCAGCTCTTTGCGGAACCCAGGTTCTGGAATTGGAGTTGGTCGCCCGCGCCAGCCCCGCAAAACTCACGTCCACAGAAACAATAGAGTGGTGTACGGGTGTTGAACTTTCAACCCAAAAGGACATCCTCGTCCCCTGGGGCTTGGTTGGCTTGTCCCACAAAAGGTCAGCCGTCGGGTTTCATGATTCATTTGAGATATCATCCGACGGATTAGCATCAGGAAACTCCATTTCGGAAGCCGTATTTCATGGTATCTGCGAACTCATTGAGAGGGATGCGTTTGCATTATTCCAGTTTTTGCCAATCGACGAAATGCGTAAAAAACTGGTAGACATAAGTTGTTGTGAGGATCCCGTAATTCAGGATTTATTATCCAGGATTCGTTCCGGTGGGCAAATGCTAAGTGTGTTAGAGATTACGTCGGAAATCGATGTCCCGTGCTACATGGCGATAATCACACCAGGAGATGAGTTTGATTCTCAAATTCCATTTCTGAGTTGGGCAAAGACGGCCGGAGGTTTCGGTTGTCATCCATCACCAATCCGGGCGCTAACACGCGCAATTACCGAAGCTGCTCAATCCAGACTAACCACCATTGCTGGTGCCAGAGATGATCTAAGACCTCAGTATTATACTGACAACGCCCAGGACGATGCTGCTGAATTGTTTCAGGCGCTAAATAGCAAGGGCACTTCACAAATGCCGTCGTGTTCTTTTGATCAACAATTTATATCTCAAGGAATAAGTTCCAAAATCGAATGGCTGTTGGGCAAGCTCGCTGACTGCAATATTGAGGAAGTGGTTGTTGTTTCACTAGTTGGCCAACCGATTGGCATCCACGTCGTCCGCGTTATCATTCCAAATTTGGAGGTGGGGCTAGAAGGTAATAACACACGACTGCTGAAAAGAGGAATCATGGGATTTATGAGATATGCGCGATGAAAGTCATATTTATCGGGCCAAGCGTCTCTAAAAGGCTCTCTGAGCTAAAAGAGGAATTTCCTACTCTCAGGTTTCAGCCGCCTGCAGCGTGCGGTGATATCACTAAAGCTGTCCTCGACGGCGC
>JAJFJH010000434.1 GCA_021774155.1 Nitrosomonas sp. | reverse complement strand
CGTCCAGGCGATAAATGGTGTGGCATTAGAACTCCGAACAGCGTTTACCAGATCGTTAGTCGTTGCCTCAGACACCAGAATCGCATCCATCAACACAACCGTGATCGGTCCCAGGGCAACGCCAAACTGTACCATGAATTTTTTGCTTAACATGGTATTCTCCTACGCCGGCCAAGTCAGGATGCCAACAATATAGCCCAGTGTTACTACTAACCATGGCCAGATTCGTTTTCCTCTGCGTCGCAATATATCGCCCAGCACAATAATGCCCCAAGTGGTGGTCATTAACACGATAACTCCCCAGATTCCCAGGGGGGATTGCAGTTGTTCAACAGGATGAAACCAGCGTCCCATATATACTGACAAGGCCCAGGGATAAAATGTCGTGCCAACCGTGCTGGCACGCAACAGCTCACTGAAAGTATTGCCTTCAATGTTATCGGCGAAAGAAGCAATGGCGGTCAGCACCAATAGGGTCGCTACAAATATCGCGCCAAGTATACCCAGCACCCACCCGCCTACAGGCGTATTGATTAAGTGTGGCGAGAATAGAGCCAAGGCCGAAGCCACAGTTAACGATAAAAACAAAATGAGATGCGTGGTAATCTGAAATGTACGGTCGCTTCCAGTCATGTCAATCTCCCTGTATACATTCAGCTTTTAACAGATCGCTGGTGAAATCCAACGCAGGTCACACAATCGGCACAAATTATCGTACACCCGCTAACTATCATATGCAAATAAGACTTGAATTTTTGTGGCGCATTAGTCAGATGTTGCTTGAGTTCGTGCGGCTTATCATGCGAAAAATGCGAATATTTATGTTGCTGCATCCAAGAATAGGTCATCAATTTCATGGCATCGCTACTGTTACTTTGCCAGTTATCTTGGATGGAGGAGCATGATTGATCGTGCACATGGCTCTTCATCGTCACACGAGCATAACGTCTGCTTTGGATATAAACAGCAATCAGCTTATACCGAGTCATATCTAGCAGGCCGTTGAAAAATCTGATGCCTAATCATGCTTTCTCCGCCATCAATTCCTTCCTATCCATTGATTCCCAATTGCCGGAAACAATAAAACTCGCCCAGAAGTAAGGATGGTGATGATTATCACTGGCCAGCATGGCCAGTTGCGTCTGGCGCATGGCTTCGGATCGCCCTTCGCTTTTCAGCAGCCGCTGGTAATAATCGATCATTAAATCCTTGGTGCCCTCATCATCGACTTTCCATAAACTCATCACCTGAGTCTCGGAACCTGCAATCACCAACGCACGACGCAATCCAAACACGCCTTGCCCATTATGGATTTCACCAACTCCCGTTTCGCAGGCTGAGAGCACCACCAGCTGGGTACCCCACAGATCAAGGCCGGTGACTTCCAATGCAGTCAGAAGCCCATCATCCTCCCCGGATTCCAGTCGATTGGCATTAGCCAAGGCTAATCCTGATCGCAAAAGCGGGTTTTCAATCAAGAGCGGATTATTCGCACGAGTCGGTTTAGGCTCAGTGGCACCGATGAACTGGACGCCACGGCCTTGGGGTATATGTTCGGGTAAATCGGACAAGAAAAAACCATGGGTAGCCAGATGCAAAATCTGTGGGCGGTCGAGTTGTTTGAGTGTGGTTTCACTCGCATTTTTGCCGGAAAATAACATGGCAGATGGCAGGATTTGACGAATGGCTTTAGCCTCAACCTGAGTGCCAGGAAGTGTCGCGAACTGCTGTTGATAATCGCCTGCGCGTTTGTTGTTGTCGCTTTGTGTAGGCTTGACTACTTGATCCTTACTTTGCGGCGCTCCAAAATCCACCCCAGCAAAAAGCGTGGGCGGTTGTTGGCTGTCAATACGCGCATCTAGCCTTAACAAGTCACGACCCGAACTCAAATAGGTCAAGGCATAGTTCTCAACCAGATAACGGTTATGCTCATCCTGCAACGCGGCAAACGGGATTAAATTGAGTGCGCCATCGGGAGAAACCAGAATCGTTCGGGTATCCCCCAACACTTTACGTATCGGCTGCATGATGGCGGCATCCAACGCTCGGGCAGCCTCTTTAACGGAACTATCGGTGCGATGCGCCAGTGCCCAGCGGAACGTGCTAACCATTTGATCAATGGCTGCTGCATCACCCAATTCAACGGATACTGGATCACCCTGGGGTCGAAGCAGATAAGCAATATAGCGTGCGGGGGAAAAGTTGGTTTCATCTTTCTGCGCTTTGGGATTATATGGGCGGTAGCGCACATATTCCACTAACACCGCAGCTTGTGGAATAACCTGTTGTACCCGCTCCAGGGTAACCGGTTGGCTTTGTACAGCAAATTCGGCGCTAAACGCACTGATCTTAGCTTCAAGAACTTGTGCTTCTTTCTCCAGCGTATCTTTCTGGCTGAAGTAGGCTTCGGAAGCGATTTTGGATTGTTGCGCCAGGTTGAATAAGTTGGCACGTTGACTATTCACATCGGCCAATTGATCCAGTAATGCGCTGTCTTCAGGGTTCATGCGCCGCCGCAATGTGGCAACGCCTTCACTCACGGCATCAAGCAGACGGCCTTTGTGTTGCAACACAGTTGTTAGCGCAAGGCGCGCCGCTTGGGAATGGGCAGGTCCTAACGCCAGATGAAATGAAGTCATGCCATGAAGATCGACTTCGATAGTTGCCATATAATCACGCTTATCCTGCTCGGATCCTCTGAGCATAAAGAGGCTTAAGTGATGCTCGCGGATATTCATCTTGCGCTGAAAATATTCCTGTGCGTGTGCCATAGATTCGGGCCTGCTTTGTGCCCACAAACTAACGCCAAGGTTTGACAAAGAAGCAGCCACATCCGGATGCTCAGGGCCGAGAGCTTTCTCAAAGATTACCAGTGCACGTTGATAGAGCGGTTCAGCTTTTGCATAATCACCTTGGTCGAGATAAAGTCCCGCAAG
>JAJFJH010000433.1 GCA_021774155.1 Nitrosomonas sp. | reverse complement strand
ATTGCCGACTACGAATTTCTGTGATAAAGTAGTGCCTGGCAGCAACGAACCATAATCATGGCTCGTCGGCGTCACGGTGATATCGGGAACGGGAACAGCCGCCCCAATACCGGTAAGCGCAATGTTGACCAACCCTTCGTCCGCATCGTCGCTGGCGACGTCCAGGCTTGCGTTCTTGGCCCCAAGGGAGCCGGGTCCAAAGCGTACCACCGCCGTATCCGCTGTGCCAGGAGTTAAGACAAGCCCGTTCACGCCCCGGATCAGGGTGAATTCACCCGCGTTGGCGTCGGTTAATGTTGTACTCGTTATGCTTAAAGCAGAGCTGCCGTCGTTGCGGATTTCGAACTCTTGTAAAGCCGTCTGTCCTAATTGGACCTGGCCGTAATCATGGCTGACTGGCGTAACGGTTATCTCCGGCGCGAGACCTAAACCGGCCAGCGCAATTACCAGATTGCTTTCATCGGGATCGTCGCTGGGGATCAGTAATCCTGCACTCCTGGGGCCCATACTACCAGGGACGAACCTCACCTGAATGGTGTCTACTCCGCTGGGGGACATGATGAAACCGGCGTTGCCACGCTCGATGCTAAAATCAGTTGAATCTGCTCCCACCAGCGCCGGGCTACTCACGAATAAGCTTGCAGTTCCAAGGTTTTGCACTACGAACTTCTTAGCGGCGCCGGCACCGACCATAACACCACCGTAATCATGGCTCGCAGGCAGCACTGCGATATCCGGGACCGGAATGGGGACAGCGGTTGCGCTTAGCGGGACAGACACCAGAGCTTCATCGGCATCGTTGCTGGCGATTTGCAAACTCGCACTCTTCGCGCCCAAAACTGACGCAACAAAGCTCACTCTAACCGTATCAACGGTTCCCGGAGCCAGCGTGAAGCTTCCACCGCCACTTAGAATGCTAAAGTCGCCGGCATCAACTCCGGTAACGGTGACGGCGCTGACCAATAGATTTGCCCCTCCATCGTTGTGGATCTGAATCTCCCGGACCGTTGTGCTACCCAACTGAACGCCGCCGTAATCCTGTGACGCCGGGCTGACCACTATCTCCGGGGCTATGCCATTGCCGCTAAGAGCCACACTCAGCAGGCTCTCGTCCGAGTCATTGCTCACTATCTCCAAGTTGGCGCTTCTGGCTCCCACGGTTTGCGGACTGAAGCTAACCTCTACAGTATCTTTCCTGCCCGCGCCAAGGGTAACTGTGCCACCACCGACAAGGCCAAAAGCACTGACATTTGCACCCGTCAGAGTGACGCTGCTTATGGTTAAATCTGCGCTGCCGTCGTTCCGGACCTCAACATTTTTCACGGCCGTCGAGCCTGCTTCCACGTTGCCAAAGGAGTGCGATACCGGCACAACCGTTATTTCCGGCGCCACTCCATCGCCGGTTAGCGAGACCGAGATGATGCCCTCGTCAGCATCGTCGCTCGCCAGGTCCAGACCTGCGCTCTTCGCGCCCAGACCAACGGGAAGGAAACTCACCCTGACCGTGTCTGCCGTTCCGGGCGTTAGCGTAAGCCCGGCACCTCCGCCAATCAGATTAAAATCGACGGCATTCGCGCCGGTCAACGTTATGGAATCTACTGTTAGATCTGCGCTGCCATCATTCCGGATTTCAACTTCCCGGACCAGACTCGTCCCCACTAACACCGGGCCAAAGTCGTGAGACGTGGGACTGACTGTTATTTCGGGGGCAACACCGGTAGCGCTCAGGGCAACCGTTACCGTGCCTTCATCCGGATCATCGCTGGTGAGCGTCAAGCTGGCGCTCTTGGCGCCCAGGCTGCCTGCACTGAAGCTCACTTCCACTGTATCAACTACGGCAGGGGCTAATGTGAAGCCGGTTGCGCCGCGAACCACACTGAACATGTTCATATCAGTGCCACTCAACGCGGCACCGCTAACATGCAGATCTGCGGTGCCCTGGTTCCTAATTTCAAATAATTGCGTCGATGTGGCTCCCAGCAGCAGAGGACCGTAATCGTGACTCGCTGGGGTCACTGCGATGTCCGGGACGGGCACCGGTACGCCGGTGCCGCTTAATGCGATAGAAGTCAGGCCTTTATCAGAGTCATCACTGACAATATCGAGGCTGGCATTCTTGACACCAAGACTCGATGGCGAGAAGTTTATGCGAACAGTGTCGGTCAGTCCCGGGAGAAGAGAAAAACTTCCACCGCCACTCAAAATGCTAAAGCTGCCGGCATCGACACCTGTCACCGTCACGCTGCTGACTGCCAGATTGGCACCGCCATCATTTCTTATTTCGATTTCCTGAATCACACTAGTGCCCAATTCCACCTGGCCATAGTCATGGGAAGAAGGACTGACCGTTATCTCGGGCGCCACACCCGTGCCGCTCAGGTTTATGTCTACATTGCTTGCATCAGGATCATTGCTGGCCAGCGACAAGGTCGCGGCTTTTGCTCCCAGGCTGCCCGGGTTGAAAACGACTTCAACTGTGTCCACACTCGCCGGTAGGACTGTAAAACCGGCGGCCCCACGAACGATACTAAAATCGGCTGAGTTGGCCCCGGCCAAAGTCGCACCGCTGACTTGCAGAGCAGAGCTGCCATTGTTACGAACTTCAAACACCTGACTTGCGGACGTTCCCAACAGCACTGGTCCGTAGTCACGACCAGCCGGTGTCACGGCGATATCGGGCGCCACACCTGTGCCGTTTAGTGAAACCGCAACAATCCCTTCATCCGCATCATCGCTGGCAATCTCCAGCGCCGAGCTGCGAACTCCGGAAAGCGTGGGACTAAAGGTGATAGTAATCGTATCAGCCAATCCGGGAGTTAAGACAAGGCCGGCAGCACCGCCCGAAATACTGAAGTCGGCAGCACCGGTACCGGTCAAAGTGACGCCGCTAACGGTCAGGGCCGCGCCGCCATCATTTTGCACCTGTACCTCCAGAACGGCACTCGCCCCTAATTCAACAGATCCATAATCGTGGGTTACGGGAGTAACGGTTATTTCGGGAGCCACACCCGTCCCGCTCAGAGCCACAGTCACAACGCTTTCGTCTGCATCGTTACTGGTCAGGACCAGATCAGCACTCTTGGCGCCGGGACCGCCGGGAAGGAAACTGACGCGCACGGTGTCGGCAGTACCGGTCGTAAGGGTAAATCCCGTGCCGGCACCGACCAGGCTGAAATCACCCACATTGGTACCGGACACGCTCAAGTTACTGACCGCCAGGTCAACGCTGCCGTCGTTGCGAATTTCAACTTCCCGTACCACGCTCGTTCCTACCAGAACCTGACCGTAATCGTGGCTCGTGGGAGTCACTGTTATCTCCGGGGCAACGCCGGTACCAGCCAGAACTACGGTCACTGTACCTTCATCAGGGTCATCGCTGCTGATGACCAGGCTCGTGCTCTTCCCGCCCACGCTGCCCGGATGGAAGCCTACCTGCAAAGTGTCAACACCCGCCGGCGCAATTGCGAAGCCACCCGCGCCACGAGTTATGCTAAACATGGTCGAATCCAAACCACTCAGCACCACACCGCTGACAGTCAAAGCAGCAGTGCCGTCGTTTCGCACCTCAAACACCTGACTCGCGGTGCCCCCCACTAGCAACGAACCGAAATCATGGTTAAGAGGCGTCACAGTGATGTCCGGTACCGGCACAGGCACGCCGGTGCCCATCAACGCTACCCGAACAGTGTCCTCGTCGGAATCACTGTTTAGGATTTGTAAGTTCGCGGTCTTGACACCCAGACTTCCGGGGGTAAAACCTACCTGGACGGTGTCGGCGCTCCCTGACGTTAGCGTAGCAGCAATCCCGCCACTGATTACGCTGAAGTGACCGGCATTAGTGCCCAGAAGAGAGACACTACCGACGACCAGGTCCGCGTTACCATCATTTCTAATCTCGATTTCCTGGACCCCACTCTGTCCGAGTTCCACGTTGCCATAATCATGTGATAGAGGTGTCACAGTGATTTCCGGACTAACACCGGTACCGGACAGTGCCACAGAGACGGTTGCTTCATCGGCATCGTCGCTGATTATGTCCAGGCTGCCGCTCTTACTCCCCGGACTCAGGGGCGCAAAACGCACCTGTACCGTGTCTGCAGATCCAGGGATCAAGGTGAAACTGCTGTTAGCGTCCAGGAGGCTGAACTCACTTACATTTGTGCCGGTCAAGCTCAAACCGCTCACGTTAAGGTCAGCCGTACCAATGTTTCGCACCTCAATTTCCCGGACAGCGCTCACTCCCAAATCAACAGCGCCAAAATCATGCGAAGTCGGCGTCACGGTTATTTCCGGAGCAATGCCGGTACCGCTCAGATTTACGGCGAAGGCGCCCTCATCAGGATCGTTGTTGCTGAGGACAAGGCTTGCGCCGTTAGCTCCCGTGTGGCCGGGGCTGAAGCTCACTTCTACCGTATCGCGATTGCCGGGAATTATCGTGAAGCCGGCGCCGCCGCGAACGACAGAGAAGGCAGTCGAATCTGCGCCAGTCAGCAGTGCGCTGGTTACAGTTAAGTCCGCCGTGCCGTCATTGCGAATCTCAAATGTCTTTGTTGCGGCAGTACCCAACAACAACGCACCGTAGTCATGGCTCGCAGGCGTCACAGTGATATCTGGCACCGGCACAGGTACGCCTGTCCCGGTCAGCGCTACGACAACCGAATCTTCGTCAGCGTCATCACTTTCGACAACTAACGCCGCGCTCGCCACCCCCAAATCTGCCGGGCCGAACCTCACAACTACTGTGTCAATTGTCCCGGGCGTCACAACAAAACCAGTAACACCAGCCGGCAATGTGAAGTCGCTGGCGTTTAGACCTGTCAACATTACACTGCTCACGGTTAGGTCAGCGTCACCATCGTTGCGAATCTCAAACTCCCGGGCCAGGCTCGCACCGAGCTGCACCGGGCCATAGTCATGGCTCAGTGGGCTTACGGTTATTTCCGGCGCAACACCTGTTCCGCTCAGAGGAACGTTGACGCCTGGCTCATCAGGATCGTCGCTGGTAAGCAGGACGTTTGCCACCCTGGCTCCCAGTGCGCCCGGGATAAAACTGACCTGAAGCGTATCTACATTGCCGGGGATAATTGTGAAACCGGTTGCGCCGCGATCCACACTGAAATCGGCTGCACCCACACCGCTTAGCGCAGCACCACTTACATGTAAGTCTGCGCTGCCGTCGTTTCGAACTTCAAATATCCGGATTGCAGTTGTGCCAAGCAGGACGGGACCGTAATCATGAGCAGCCGGAGTGACCGTTATGTCAGGAACAGCCAAACCTATGCCATTGAGCGCCACGGTTGAGATGCTCTCATCCGGGTCGTTGCTGAGTAATTGCACACTTGCAGTCCTGGCCCCGGCAGTGCCTGGCGTAAAGCTCAGTACGAGATTCCGCGTCTGCCCCGGCGTCAGTGTGAAGCTGCCGCCGCCGGCCACAATGCCGAAGGCTAAGGAGTCAACTCCGACGAGGTTCGTAGCGCTTACATTCAGGTCAGACTGCCCTGTATTGCTGACAACCACGGTGTCGCTGACGCTCGTTCCTATGACAACACTGCCAAAATCTCGCGATGCGGGTACGATTGCAATGTCGGGTGCCGGTACTCCGGTACCGGTTAGCGGCACGGTGAGCAAGCCCGAATCCGGGTCATCGCTGGTAACTTTAAGACTGGCGGTGCGCAGAATTGTTGCGGTCGGAATGAAGTTCACAGCTATGTTGGCACTCCCACCCGCAATGAGAGCAAATGCCCCGCCGCCATTCGGCAAACTGAAATCACTGCTATCCGGGCCCGCAAGACCCAAACTGCTTACCTGCAACACGCCATTGCCGTTGTTTTGAATCTCAAATGTCCGCTGAACCGTGCTGCCGAGAATGACGTTACCGAAATCCTGGGAAGCCGGAGTAACAAGAATATCCGGCAAAATCTCGGGAAATGCATCAATCACGAGTTGTGGCGGATTGGGGCCCTCCTTCGAGCTGAAGAGCACGCTGTTGTCGATGCCGTTACTCACGATGGCGAAGCTGTAGATGCCAGGCCCTTGAAGAGCAGCTGCCACATCGAACTCGACCATCTGGCCCTCAACAAAGTCAGGCAGACTACTCAATGGAGGTCCAGCGATCGCGGGCGCGTTGGACCCCATTAGTGCATCCTCGTCCCATGGTGTGCTGGTTCCCAAAAAATCGTTGGAAACCAAAGATATAGCCCCCGCGGGACCACCATTGTCCACGAACAACCGGACCACTGCAGAAACTACGTTCGGAACAATGCCGGTGACTTCAAACTTGAGATAGGAATTGTACACGACCGATCCACCCCGTATTCTAAGTTGTGGGTTGGTGCCCGCGGTACTGGTCGATCCTATCTTGATTCGGGTATCTTCTATCGGGGTGAATGAGAAAAGCGATGTGGTTCCGACGTTCAATGTCACCGTTGCAGCGTTACTTTGACCGAGCCCATCGCCGGCCTGATAGGTAAAGGAGTCTTCGCCAATAAATCCACTGTTGGGGATGTATGAAAAGGACCCATCCTGGTTCAGCGTGAGCGTTCCGCTTGACGGATTACTCAATGACGCCGCCGACAGAGAAGGAGAGTCGACATCGCTATCATTTGATAAAACACCCGGCGCCGGGATATTGAGAACCGTCCCCTGCTGGACGCTATAGCTATCGCCCTGAGCAATCGGTAAATCGTTAATCTGGTTGATCGTCAGGACAACAGCAGCAGTGTCCGACTGCCCTTTGCCATCTTCGGCGCGATAAGAAAATGTATCTTCGCCACTAAAGTTCTGATCAGGAACGTAAGTAAATGCACCATCTGCGCCGAGCGTCACCGTACCGAATGACGGCCCGTTCTGCAGAAAGACCTGCAGAACGTCATTATCCGGGTCCGTGTCATTGACAAGCACGCCCGGAGCGGCTACGACCAAGTCCTGATCCTCATCACCAGCAAGCGAATCGTCCTGCGCAACTGGTGGGCCGTTGGGGACAAAAACCGCCGTCACCGATGTATTCGAAGCTATGGTCACCGTGTCCGGATTCGATGTTCCGGTCAAATCGCCCAACCACTGCTCGAACCCCCAGCCCTGCGCAGCGTTGGCAGTCAAAACCACCGTACTGCCTTCCTGATAACTACCACCCGGTGGATTGGTCGTGACGGTGCCGTTGCCCTGGCTGGTAATTGTCAAAGTAAATTGCTGCGGCGCATCATCGTTGCTAATCGTGCCGGTACCTTGCGACTGCACGACAAACGCCCCATTGGCGTTGCTCAAATTAACAACAAACGTTTCGTTCGGCTCAAACTCGGTGTCACCGTTTACCGGGACAATAATACTCTGAGAAGTACTGGAACCCGAAAAGGTTAATGTCCCGAACGTACTCACGTAATCGATACCGGCAGTGGCTGTACCGCCCGAGGTGCCATAGTCGACCGTTACTGTCTGACCGGTGGGGGCCAGCAACTGAACCGTAAAAACGGCTGATGTCGTGCCTGTATCGCCCTCCAGGACGGAAACATCGCCAAGGGTAAGCGTCGGCCCAACGGCGGTAACGTTTACCAGCAAATCATCGTTGCTCGTGGTCGCGCCATCGTTAGCCGAGAGGGCTAACTGATAAAGTCCGGGAGCAGTGAAGGTCACTGAAGTCGTAAGCGCACCGGGATCCCCAAAAAGAACTTCACCGGGCCCGCTCATTTTGGTCCAACTTGTGGTCAACAAACTGCTGGTCGGCACGCCGTCATCCGTCGCAACCCCACTGAGATTGAGCGTTTCGGTCTGGGCCAAAGTCTGGTCCGGGCCAGCTTCCACGCACGGCTCAACATTGAGAATCTGTGGATTGGCTGACCAGGGATTTCTTAAGAGTTCGAAGGGATTGTTCGAATCCATGGTAACCGTAACCTGAACCGGGTCCTCCGACCCTCCCCGGTTCACAATCAGCCTTTGCATGTTGGAAGCGCTAAAAGGATTGTCTAACTTCCATGAATGCTTATCACCCATAATGTAAAAGACAGGTTTACCAAAAGCGACGGCAGCCTCCTCAAAGGGGATGAAGAACGGATCCCATGATGAGCCGGGCTCGGTATGACCAAAAACCACGGCCGCGCGAACGTCATTGCCATGTTCGGTAAACTGTCCGACCACCCAGTCAGCGTTGTCCTGCAGGCGTTGCGCCTTCTCACTGCCGGCACTGCCGTTAGGCAAATTGACACCGGCGAAAAGCACACCCTTTAAAACAAATGCGAAATTCTCATTCCGTACCGCCTGGCGCTCCACAAAGGTCGTTCCACAAAAATGGTTGTCGAAGTCGGTGAAACTCGCCGCCCACCATGCCCAGCCCTGGTCGGGATTCGAACAATCAGTCCATTCGTTATCACCGGGAATGATAAACGCCGGCACAGCCAAAGTCTGCAGAATACTGGCAACATCCTCGTATCTCTGCTGTTTGCACGCCTCGCTGCCCTGATTGATATCGCCGACATGGACAAAAA
The DNA here is from genome assembly GCA_021774155.1 of Nitrosomonas sp. GTDB lineage: Bacteria > Pseudomonadota > Gammaproteobacteria > Burkholderiales > Nitrosomonadaceae > Nitrosomonas. Next base: position 1,673 of record JAJFJH010000433.1, on the reverse strand, counting down.
AGTCGGATGGGCTGAACAAGTTATGGTCGTCCATCTGGCGTTGCATTTCCGCCAGTTCACTCGAACCGTACGGATAGTCCCCGGTCACACTGAAAATTACCGGAGCGCCACCCGGGTCGGGCGGCGGTGGTGGCGGCGGTGGCGGTCCGCCCACCGTATCCCCGATAGCGATTATGAGTTGCGGAGCATTTGTGCCTTCGCGCGAAGAGTACTTGACCGCATCTGTTGATGTACTCTCAAGCACAAAGCTGTAGACGCCGTCAGCGCCAATCGCCGTGGTCACATCAAAATCAACCACTTGACCTAAGGTCACGGCAGGCAGACTACTCAAAACCCCGTTGACGATGTCCGGAGCGGTACCCCAGAGCAGATTCGCTTCCGTCCAGGGAATGGTTGAATTGGCAAGATTATTGGAAAACAAATGAACACTACCGCCGTTGTCGCTGGGATCAACTACGGACAGGCGCAGTACCGCATTGGTCACGGTCCCGTTAATCCCCTGCACACTGAACTTGAAGAAAGCGCGTTGCTCTGCCGCCGAAGTTCTGACTACCAGTTCTGAGTCGCTTCCGTGATTGACCGTAGGCGTGTTCGATCTGGCGTACGTGTCATCAGTCGGAAGAAAGGTCAGGAGGGCCGCAGGCGCAGACACGGCATTCCCGCCCAGAGACACCACCGAAAGCGCTTCATCAGAATCATCACTACCCACCTCCAGGGCCGCACTCATGACGCCGGTAGCACCCGGAGTGAAACTGATCTGGACGGTGTCAGATGTTCCTGGGGTTAAGACGAAACTCCCTCCTCCGGAGAGGATGAAGAAAACCGCCGCGTCTATTCCTGTAACTGTGGTGCTGACTACCGTCAGGTCAGCGCTACCATCATTTCTTATTACAACTTTCTGGGCCAGAGTTGAGCCCACCTGCACATCGCCGAAGTCAACGGTCGGCGGGGTGATGGTTATTTCAGGGGCCACTCCGGTTCCGCTGAGAGGGACAGTCTGAACGCCGGTATCCGGGTCGTCACTACTTAGCTCGATATTGGCGCTCCTGGCGCCTGTTCCGGACGGAGCAAACGCGACCTCAACGGTGTCGGTTGTGGCAGGCGTCAATGTGAAACCGCCGCCACCCCTTACGATGCTGAATTCGGATGCATCAAACCCGGTTAAGACGGCACCGGTTACGTGCAAGTCAGCAGTCCCAATGTTCTGTACGACAAATTTTCGGGCGGAAGAAGTTCCCACCGGAAGTGAACCGAAATCGTGGGTTGATGGGGAAACGAAAAGATCGGGCTGGGCCTGCACTACGCCCGCGGCGCATACAAACAGTATTATTGTAGTACAAAAGCTCCGCAGAGCCCATCCGTAGACAAGTGCCATTCCAAACCCCTCCAGTCAGATGCATGAAACCGATGCCGGAATAAGGCGTGCATCAACACCCATCAATTCCAGCGTCAAGGTGAAATTCTTTTGACTAAAGAAACACGGTGGGCTGCTCTAAACTATCAGGCCTGATAAGCATACTGCTGACCAGGTTTATGTTCTGTCGTCTAATTTAGAGATGTCCGGAGATACGTTCGAATATATCGTTTGGACTAAACAAACCAAACGACATCCCCCCAAATTTCCGTGGTCTGTTACTATTCCAAGTCACGATTCTACCAGGCCGCGTGCTCGT
>JAJFJH010000432.1 GCA_021774155.1 Nitrosomonas sp. | reverse complement strand
GTTCAAGAAAAACTCGCCGATATTTATGGACACAAACGTAGTACCGTCTCCATTGGTTTATATCGCCTGCCAAAAATTCAATTTCCGGTCACCTATGGGTTAGTCAAACCAGAAGAAGCTCGATTTATGCCTCTGGGGTTTACTGAAAAAATGACGCTCAAAGAAATTCTCACCGTGCATCCGAAGGGAATTGAATATAGTTCTATTTTGGCAGACTACCCGACCCTTCCTCTCTTGTGGGATAAAGAAGGTCAGATTCTTTCGTTTCCTCCTATCATCAATAGCCGTGAAATCGGGGAAGTTCAAATTGGAGATACGGATTTATTGGTGGAAGTCACAGGAACTGACCAGAGGATGGTTCTACTCACGCTCAATATTTTTGCCGCGAACTTGGCAGATCGTGGGGCGGCCATCGAACCAATCGAAGTCGTCTACCCCTATGCGACCGAATACGGCAAGACAACTCGTACGCCCTGCGATATTAGTGAAGTTCAAAAGATTCCCGTTCATGCCGTTGAGTCGGCCCTTGGTCTTCCCATGGGAATCGAGGCTGTTCACCACGCGTTGACGGCATATGGGTATCAAGTGAAAGCCAGTCGACATACATTGGCCGTACGCTTACCCAGTTACCGAAGTGACCTCATGCATCCCATCGACGTGGCTGAGGATGTAGCCATTTCCCGCGGCTATGGATCTTTTGAGCCAATCATGCCTGCACAATTTACGGTAGGGTCGTTGTCAGCGCTGGAACAAATTTCAGATGACATCCGCGATTCCATGGTCGGCATGGGATTTCAGGAAATGTTTTCGAATATTCTCATGTCGCATGAAGACTTAGTCGAGCGCATGAATCTGACACCAGAAGAACACCCCGTTGTGGAAGTCGATAACGTCATGTCGCTGACCTTTTCCTGTCTTCGATCGTGGATTCTTCCCTCACTTCTTCGTATTGAGACGGCATCCCCAAGAGCTTTTTATCCACATCGCCTTTTTGAAATCGGCGAAGTTGCCACCCTTGATCTGAGTCTCGAACTCGGATCAAAAACCCTCATGAAAATAGCTGGGTTAACCGCACACCCCCACGCTAACTTTTCAGAGATTCACACAAGCCTCGATGTGCTGATGTATTATCTCGTACAGGAGTACACCCTCGAACCCACCACCCATAGGTCATTTTTAGACGGACGTGTGGGCAAGATCATGGTGGGAGGCCAATCAATAGGTTTGATTGGTGAACTTCATCCTGAAGTGCTAGAGGCCTGGCAGATTTCTATGCCTATCTCGGTGTTTGAGCTTGAAGTTGATGCGTTGTGTCGAGATGAGTCCGAAGCGTAATTCTTGCTTGCGCGCTATAGCACTCTAGCGGGTAAGTGTGAAGCGTCCTGCCTGAAGGATTAAAATAAATAATTTATGGGGGGGTTCGCCCCCGCATAAAATAATTCTCTAACGAAACATAGCTACGTCAAAGAAAAAGCCAATTTAGATTCCCGATAAAGGATGTCGGGAATGGCAGATTTCTTTCCTGGGGAATTTTTCACCCCATAACCTTGCCCTTACAGCGACCGAAATACGGCCATGAGATCGCTGATTGTCAATGATTTCATTCGGAGTAATTCTCGTTCCTTCGCGAGTTGATCGTTCAAGTCCTTAGCATTTGCTTGGGCCACGCAATCAGCACCTAATTGTAGAATCCTTTCAGATTCAACCGCGATCTTTTCCTTGACGACTCGATTCGTTGAAAGCAATTCATCTGCCTTGGCTCGAGTCGATTTTAAATGTTCTTGAAACTCTGCCTCTGGAAAAGCCTCCTTCGCCGCTTGATCATGACATCGATCCAGATATTGGTTTAGTAAAACATAAAGTCTCAACACAGTCTCTGTAATTTGCATACATTGAACATTGTTATTTGGAGAAGACATGGGTGCTCCCTTCATGACGACACCGTAGGCATCTGTTGTAAACAAGTTTCTTCATAGACAACCACTAAGGTTACGCCAAATTGCTCTTGCAAGATAGAGAGAAACATGGGTAGGCGCCAAACTTGTAACGGGATACCGGATAGAGACCCTGCAATAATATCCTCTTCAACCCTTTTCCCCGCACAGTGCATTTATGTATCCATCAAAATGCAATGCCCATATACCCACCAACCGTACCAAAACTATTATCAGTGTCAGTCCATCCAGCCGCCCAATGGTATCGCCCATCAACTCCAACATGAAAGGATTTCCAGAGTTGGTATTGAGCCCCAATGGCGAATTGCGCACCCACATCCAAAACAGTCGTCTCATTCGAGGGAGGACTAATCACATTAAAATCTAATCCCACGGGAATGATCCAGGGACGAAATCGGCTGCCTTCCATAAACAGGATTTTTGGTGAAACACTCACGGTAAGTTGGGTAATTTCGACATTATCATTTTCCGTGATTCCCACGGCTGTTTTTCCTGATCGTGGGGCATCTTTTGATTGGTATTTTTTGACCTCAACCCCAATCTCTCCAAGGGCCCAGGTATTCGACATCATCCCCCAGAGATTTTTGGAAAGAACCAAGTCTAACCCAGCACCAATATAATACCCTGCATCTCCAGATGCGCTTGAGGTTAATGAATCAGAGAATACTTCTCCCGATCGATCACTTGCTGCGAACGCTCCACCGCCACGGAAAAACACCATGTTTCCGGTTTCGCCACCTTGGGAGGCTGGCTGTTGTCGTTCCAGTTTTTCAATGCGTTCTTCAAGTGCTGACACATTCCTTGACTTAGGCTGATGAACTCGTTGTATCACTTGCTCAACACGCTGCTCTAGGCGCTGAATACGATCATCCACACTTTGAGCTGCAGCCAACACTCCCCCAGGGGTACAAAGTAGCGCCCCAGCGATCACAATCGTGGCATAAAGGTGAAGAGAGGCCAATCGTGACATGTTCATGGTAGAAACCCCTTTCTGGTTTGAATTCATTTTCTATTGAATTTTTTCAGGTAGGATTTTGGGAATCGTAAGAAAGAAAAACGAATTAGTCTTCGTTCTTTGCCAATTGTTTGGGATATTTTTAAACAGACACTCCATGTGCTCATCCTTCCCGCAGGAGGGAAAGAAAACCTAAGCAAGGCACATCTATTCATTCAGGGGCAGGGGGAAGGAGATAATTATTCCACCCATAACTCCACCGAGTTTGTGATCTCGCTTGGAACTCAGGATGTGTCCATTGTGACAATTCACACAGGCTTTGGAGACCGCAATATCTGGATAGATTGCTTTAAAAAAGCGTTGATCACCTCTTGTAATCGTCCCGGTATAGACCTCATCTTGATTTTCCGCGACGACTTTCAGACCTGTTTCTTCGAAAACCGTACTCGGCCCATTTTCTTCATAGATAGGCCAAAGACTGGCCAATCGATAGCGGAGGCCGGTCCCTCCCATTTCTACAATCCGTCCGGACATCAACAGCATCTGCGCCGGCAGGGGAAGGGCCTTCCGTTGCTTCCATGCCTCGGCAGCAATCACCACTCGATGTTCCTGCATACGTTCCACGACATGGGTGGTATAGAGGGCTCGATCTGCGGCAATCACTGAATGGATATAATTCGCCACAACCTCAGGGGAAAAACTCACCTTCGACGTATCGCCCTCTCCCTCCACACCCCAAGCATTACCTACGACACACAAGACAAGACACAAAACCAAGAACGTTCTGGCGAGGAGCTTCGATAAAACCATGACCATGACTCCTTTCATAACCCAGAGTTCGTAAATTGAAGCCAACCGGTTGAATAATCCAAGGCCCATTTCCTTATCTAAGGTTCTTGAACCCTAATGGAAGGAATGATCTCTACATCTTCTCCCAATAACTCCAAACCAAATCTTGGGTTCTTTTCAATTTCATGAGTACTTCGTCGACCCTGAGGAGTTTGGTATTCAAAATTGGCCGAGAAGGAATTCTTCGGCATGACGGTAACCTGTTGTTCCAAAAACGATTTCATGCCTGCATGCCAGGCTGAAAGGATGTAGTCTCCAGGTGGAACATTGTCGATCTCGAATTTTCCATCTTCCTTGGTGATCGAAAAATACGGATTTTTAACTACCAATCCCCAGGAAAACATGTAGGGATGAAACCCACATTGCATCACAAACACATTCCGACCTTTTTTTAAATGAATGCTCTCGACCATCGGTTCACCAGCCATATATTTTTTCCCAAAAAGGCCTGCATATTCCAAAAGCGGATTCATCGGTAACGGCCGATTAAACAACACCCGAGCCCCCCGTTTTCTGGCCGTTTCATATCCCTGAATATCATGCTGCACGGGATCCATATTGACGACCTCAATTTTATCTCTGTCTTTTAAGACATTGACAAACGGAAGAAAGTCACAATCTTTTGATTCAATCCTCACCTTCGGTGTCTTAAATGGTTTCCCCTTTTTGATATCCTTTAGAAACACCACCACATCTTTCAGGCCTTTATCTGGACCGATGATAAAGTCCTCAACAAGACGCCATCCTGTACCCGTTGAGATCGTTCCACAAAAAACTGGATCCGGGATAGTCACCAAGTTGAAAGCCATCGGCCTAGGTCGTCCACCTTCAATGGTGACATGACCCTGAATAGTCCCTCCATTGGTCACCGTGACTTCCTGGTACGACCAAGTCGGTTGGACCGAACAAGCGACACAGAGACTCCATACTATGGCGAATACTCTGAGCTTCATCAGCAGCTCCCTATTCAATATTTGAGAAAGTCATTTCCTACTTCAATTCAGGATCAACCTAAAAAAAACGGGGGAGCCGGAATGGCTCCCCCGTTCCCACTGAACCGACATCCTCCCCCCGTATTACTTGAAGGATGCCGGAGTGGCTTTGAGGGGTTTCTTCTGCTCACCTTCCACATGTCGGTGACTTGAAGCCACACCACCTAATGGAAGGATCCGCTGATCATTGGCCGGCAGGACTCGGAGATAGCCCCATTGGCCGGATTGGGAATAGGGGAGCCGTCCATTGCTCCAGACATAATCCCCAGGTAAGGCATACCTTCCGCCTGCACCAGGAACGAACACATCCAACCCTTCCGATCCTGCAAACTCCACGGTACTGATCATATCCGCACCGGGCAGGAAGGGTTCAATGGGCCATTCATGCTTCTCAATGGTGAACATCCCATTTTGCTCACTACTGGCTCCAAACACATGCACCCGGACTGGATCGCCAGCATGCGCTTGAATGAGCGGAGTTGCCGGATCTTGTGGATCATCCACTTGACACGGTTGGAACATTCGACCAAGTGAACACCCAGATTCTTCACGATGTAAATAGGGTTCCGCTCGGTAATTCACACCCGTCAATCCTGCTACGTTTTGGACATATGGCATGAAGCTGGTTCCGATGATGTTATCCTCATCTTGGAAGTACAAGGCCACATCACGATAGTTCGCTCTGCTTTCGTTACCTTGAATCGTTTGGTCAACGATCACATCAGCATTCCAACTATTTTTCAGGGAAATATCTGCACCGGTTTTTGGATCACGATAGGTTGATCCTTTTGGTCCGATGATGACTCCGCCGAATAATCCATTACGAGGATTCATGGCGACATTCCCCCAATCCCATACCAACGTTTGCCCTTCGCCATTAAACGGATCGGCGTAGTAGGTATAGTTTCGGGACTGACCGGACGCCACGGTTTGGTCTCCCCCATTATTACCAAGATTGACACCTTGAGAATCCTTAGGATCAAAGGCCAATCCAAAGGCTGAGAAGGAGGCCCGACCTTCTTTCAGTTTGTTCGTGAGCTTCACTTTCAAACAATCACCCACATTCGCCCGAAGCGTTAAGGGCATGGGTTGTTCATTCCCAGACACGCGTTGTGCATCCTCTTCAAGGATGTAAATCTTGGCATCTGGATTGCGCAATTCAATCTTGCGTTCAAAATCGACCTCAATGGCTTCCGGCGCATTTGAATTGAAGCTCATGTTGGGATAGTCCATAGCTACCACATTAAATCGCTTCACCGGTGCGTCAGATGGACACACGGCCAGCCGCTTCGGCATACCTTCTTTACCATAAGCCTTGTTTGGCAGTGGTTGAAGATCTGAAGCCGGTTTATCCAAGACCCGGATAATCCCCCAAGCGCCTTCTGAGAACTTGGAACTCCGACCATTAAAGAACATGTAATCCCCTGCTTGATGACGAGGGCCACCAGCTTCGGCAAGCACAAGGTCATACCGTTCGGCGATTCCGATATGCAGCGAATTCTTTCGATTGGCTTCTTCGGCATACCGTTCCGACAAGAAGGTATGGCCAGAAATCGTGAATACATTACTTTCGTTCATCGTGACATCTAACAACCGAAACACAATGGCATCTCCTAAATACGCCTTCACCATCGCGGTACTAGGATCGCCATGGACGGCACTATTGAAGATCTTCGACGTATCTGGATTGTTCGCCAAACGTTGCGCAAACGGTTCAGCACGGAAATTCAATGCCCCGCCGGTGGTATGTGTTCCACCATTCAAGAAAGGCATTGGCGTCATTTTGATCATGTCGTTTGGAGGCATTTGAAACGATACCGTCCGCCCTGCTTCCAACGCCACGTCAATTGGCTGACCAGGAGGGTTCCCGGCCGTCACCACATTTACGGTATGAGGCACGGTATCCATGATATGCACCATCAACTCACGGAAACTACCCGCGACATCATGGCCAACGCGTTCCACCGCATGAATATCCGCCACTGGTCCGGTTCGAATTTTTTCGCCAGTTTTAGGATCATGCCACGTGGAACCAAATGGTTCCGCAATCATGGTTCCCACTGCACCATGTGGCCATGTGGTTCCACCGAATGCGTGGTCGTGCCAGAACACACTTCCGACATCAGCATCCACCCAGAAACGTTGCCGCACATATTCGACGGTGACAATGTCATCGACCGGATGGGCATTTTTGAGTGGGGAAACAAATGTCAGAGTCCCATTACCAATTTTGGCAATGCGACGCACTTCTTGACCTGTCACGTTATCTGCACCGACTAAGATCGGAATGCCCACATGATATTGCTTGGCATTCGTCACATGAATGGTCTTATCTCCCATTCGGGCCATCTTCGTGATTTTGGCGTTCATCGGAATCGGCAACCCTTTGTCCGTCGGCTTGTCAAACTGCGTGAATGGACGCATGGATTGTTCATAGGAGAAACCCGAAATCACACCGTCAGAGGCCTGATTATCAAACTGGAAGAAATGGAAATGCGTGTTAATTTTTGATGATTGGAAATTGGTGAAATCATCATCAATCCATTCACTCGTCAACGTCCAATCAATGCAATCATAGACGTTGGCCCGCACCACCAATGGGAACTTCTTGTCATTGTCTGCGCGAACTTCCGCTTCTTCTTCATGAACCACATACAACAGTCCGTTTGGATCAACGATCGCTGGCTCACTTCCCTGTGCTGCCGAAAGTTCAATCGGCAACTTAATGAAGTGGACATTATAATCTTGAGAACCGGCTCGATCCGGACACAAACTCCAGTTCCCATTTTCTCCTGGTTTGGCAGGTTCGACTGACCGCGTTCCATCATCATTCAATCGAATCATTTCCAACCAAGGCGCTGGATTATGATCGTTTGAAAATGGCACGCGTTTGCCAAAGTGTGGGGTCAACCATGGCCAAGCCACTTTCCCAGTTGACGGCTCAAACCAAATGGCTCGGCGTTTCCCTGGCTCATAACCTTGGCGCGTAGGATGATACTTTGGATTATCGCCAAGAGTGGCTTCCTTCTCACTCATCGCACGATTACCTTTCCACACCCAATCCATAACCGTGGCATCATAGGCCTTCATCTGACCGAGTTCGTCATCTGTGTGGCCTGGTTTCCCTTGGTTACTGAGCTGCATGGACACCCAGTCTTTAATATTGACCACGGCTGGTTCAGATTTCCAATTGCTCTTTCCTGAACCGACCAATTTAAACTTTTCTCCAAACCAATTGACCGTGGTTCCGACTAATTTGTCAGACGTCACTGGTTTATGGATTCGTCCTAAGCGATCTGGCAACTCACGTAATGGAGTCATCACATCATTTTGAATACCAGGAGTCTGCATGGTGTTATAGACTCTCCAGTACCCCCACATGCCCGCGACATAGTGATGTGCCACATGGCAATGGAATAAGAAGTCCCCGGCTAACCATTGACACAGGCCGGAACCACATTCCGTTTCGAGGTCCAAGGCTTCTGATGGCCCAATCACTTCCACGTCCACGCGATCTGATTTCGTTCGGACGATTGGATATTTCACAGGGCCGTTCTGCCCGGTATTCCACATCGGCATTTGCGTGGCTTGTGGGCTTCGTTGCCACCGAATGGATCCGCCATGTGGATGATGGGAATGGAACACTTCTGATCCGCCATGCACAATGCGGAACTTGGCGGGATCACCTAAATAGCTTCGCGGAATTGTTGGAGCCGCATCGCCAAAGGTATAGGAACTATAGGCCATGGATTCGTCTTCAAATCCAAAGTATTCATGTTGCACATGCATGTTATTGATACCGAAGGGTTCACTTCGATAGTTCAAGGCACGCGCCCCTGGACGATATGCATCCGTCAAAGGATCACGTTGCGGAAGAAAGTCACCGTGCTTGTTGACTGGCCGGAAGGCTTCATCACCGACTTCATGATAGATCAACACAAATTCCCGAAAGTCCGGGCCTGTGCCGTTTTGAATCATGGTTTGCCAGCCACTCGAATCTTTGGTCGCGGTACCGGTTCCTAGAGGATCGTAGTACTCAGACCCTGCCGGTTCGACGACAAACACCCCAAAGAGGCCCATGACCGTGAGTTCTCGGTCATTACTAAAGGTATGGAATTGCCGTCCACCCTCTTGGGTATCCGGATGGATGTACCATTCCATGGCAATCGTTTGGCCTTTGGCGCCTTCTTCTGCATCTTCGCCAGGACCAGCAGCGACCGAATCGGGATTCGTCGTGAGTGCTGGCATTCCAGTTTGACTCATAACCATGTCCGACCCGTTGATATGGAGACTGACTTCTTCTCCAAATTCCAGTTGGTTCTCAAGAGTGATCTTGATGCAATCGCCTTGGTTTCCTCTGATAACCAACGGCTGAATCCATTGATCTTGGATTCCATTGTTCACGGCACCAGGATCATTATGCCCTTCCGTTTCGCGAGCTTCGGCGTTTTTAGCCTCTTCTTTGCGAATGTTAGGAATGTCTTCCTTTAAGGCATACATATACCCTGGATAGAAATCCAACCATTGGTTGAGTGTGATTTCTGCATTGATCGCTGCAACATTGTAGGTTCTCGTCGGAGCGGTTTTGGGACAGAGACCACCTTTCATGGAAACCGGCTCCACACCAGAGGTAGAAGCCAATAAGCCATTGGCTGGACCTGCACCATACTGATGCATCATCGACATGGTGTTAAAGGCGCCGTCCGTATCGCCTCGGGACTGCGCATCCTTTTGCATTTGCTGCATGAGCCGTTGATGCTGAAGCTCAACTAAGGCCGAGCGTTCTGCACGACCTTCCACCGCATTTTCAGTGACGGTTTGGCCCTTGAGCCGCTCAGCCCAACCTGGGGATTGCGAGTTCATGCCCACTTCATGGACATGAGAGGAGTCCTCGGCATTGACAATGGAGTTCGCGCCAAATCCTGTGGCACCTCCCCAAAGCGCTAACGCCGCTGCGACTGTAAGTGTTAATCGTGTGCCGTGAAACATCATCCGGCCTCCTTCACCTGAGGTTATTAAAAAACCGTTCCCACTTGGGGGATTCATTTATTCAAAAAAGTTGATGCGGCTCCTTCACCACCCGTACTGGCCTTTTCATCACCAGACTTTTCACACAGCCTGCTAAAAAACCGGGGAAGATTCATCCCAATAGGAGGTTGGGCATTCCGGAGGCCGGTCCATCACACCCAGCTCTTCCCCGGCACTGTAACTAGAGCAAATTGGGTGCCGATTGTTTGTCCGAAAAGACAGAAACTAAAATTATTAATTTTTTCAATGGGTTAGGAGCGACAAGTAGCAATGGGAGGCAAAGAGCAGGATTGGACTCTATTCCACAAAATTGGACAGATGATATTTGATATTAAAAAAAAACAAATAAATACAACATGTTGCAGTGTCCAATAAGTTAGACAATCCATTTGTTATTTTGGTGATATTTGGGTCAAATTGATCAAGTTTGTTTCCTTATCACCAGACAGATTTATAAAAACTATCCTGGAAAATTTTAAATAAAAATACTTAGGTTATTCTCCTCGCCGAGACCTCGAAATCCCTCAAAAAAATCGCCCAGTCATCTCTCTTTCCCAATCGACCGAAAAGAAAATGGTGAACCCTTTTATGAGTATGCACCTGCTTGAATGGTCAGGTCCTTAATTTAATGAGGCTTTTCTTATGAACTCGTCATTTAAAAGAATGGGGTTAGTAATGAGACCCGACGAAGTGATTTCCGTCGGAAAACATTGGCTGTGGATGACGGTCTTTTCTACCTGTTTGTTTGCCAGTTGTGGGGAAACGAATCACCAATCCCAAGAACCTGTCTCCCCAGAACCCCAAGCACAAGCTGTTCAGGCTCGATATGATCGAGAGGATATTCGGGCCGAAGACGTGGAGGAAATTCATGAGTTGGACTTTGATCAATTGGAGAAATTTCCTGATTCTGACTTTGACGAGTCAGATTTAGAACGATTTGACGATTTGGAACGTTTTGAAGATGAAGAAATCCGCCCAGATATACTCCATGAAGTGAGATAATCCCTCTTTTCCCAATCATTACGGTTTCACATTATATTTCGAAATCGCCAGTCATTTCCTCTACCCACATATTCCTCCCCCTGCTCCCTCTTTGAACAGTTGGTTCCGTGAACCTTCCTTTGCTACATTCACCCTACTTTCTCTACTTCGAATTGGACTACATGAGATTAATTTCCTCTACATTCCAAACTGGGGTTCTGACCTCCTTGCTGTGCTTCACCTTCTTAAGCGGTTGCGCATCACCGATCGCTCTCCATCGAGCGGTGTTGGAATATGATTGGACGGTCAATCGGATTGAAACTGAACTCTTGCTGCTGAATATTGCGCGCATGCGCTATCACGAACCCATTCATTTCACCGTTGTCTCCAGCATTGCTGCGACATTTGATTTCCGCGTTAATACCGGGATCACTGGAGTGTTGACCGAAAACCCTGGTCTGGATTCTCTCTCCTTTACCTTAGGGTCCTCCGCAGCAGAAAACCCCACGGTCAGCATTATTCCGGTTCAAGGGGAAGAATTCACCAAACGGCTCTTAACTCCAATTTCTGAAAATACCATCCAATTTTTGGCAGACCAAGGAATCGACCCAGCCCTTCTCTTTCGCCTAATGGCTCGTGGGATGATTCTGGAAAAAGGTGAGGAGCAACGGCAATTTTTATTGAACCAGCCTCACCGGAAAAACGAATACCGGGAATTCCGGCAACGCGTGATGCACCTGTCCTGGTTACAACACGAACGGCATTTGTTTATCGGACCACTCAAATTTATCGAAGGTGGAGAGCCAAAGACTGGACGTATGGCGATCACCAATTATGATCCGGACAAACTCTCGAACGAGGAGAGACAAACGTTAAATACCCAAGCAGACCGATTTTCTCTGAATCATATTTTGGTTGAAATCCGGAAGGGCCACCCTGGCGGCAATTTCCCCATGTTTGGGGAAATCAAATTACGCAGTTTTAAAGCGATGCTAGGATTTATTGGGCGAGGGATTGCCGAGGATCAAGAATTTCACGTGGACCCAGATTCCCGAACGAAATCGGTCTTCATAAATCCCGTGAAAACCCTAACCATTCAAGAGTCCTCCACGCAGCCTGAAGAAGCCATCATCTCTGCCCAGAAACGAGCGCAATGGTATTACATCGAACAAGAATCCCAAGCAGGAGTATTGGAAGATCGATGGAACCACGAAACCTTCGACTTACTGTACCAACTCTACCACCTTACCGTAACTGATATATCTCAGACTCCGACAGTGCCTATTACTATTGCGAAATAGAGGCTGTTGCCAATATTTTATGTGCGGGGTTTCGCCCCGCGTGACGAGTCTCTTTTATTTCAGCAAAAGGGACCAAAACCATTTTTGCCCATGCGCGACCCCTACGGGGAACTTCGCCCCGAAACCAAATTAAATGGTTCAGGAACTCGCTCTGCTCAAACAACCTTCGCCTGAATAGCTGAATTTGATCTCGCGGCGAAGCCGCGCCCGAAGGCTATAGAGCAATTTTAAAAACAAATTAGATACTATTTAACCGCCTTCTCCGCCTTTATTCCGGAACGCTTTCAAATTTTGGCTTTTACCTGTTTTGTCACAAAAACAAAAATTGGATGGTTGTGAAAATCTTTGTTCGAGAGTCGAAGGGGAAGATTCCAGTCAGACCATTTGACCTACCTAAACCAAACACTCCTTCCTGAATGTCTGCTATCGGCTGTGAGTTCAATTGATCAACGCAACACTTTATCTTAACCTACTAAAGATGGAGTGTGACGATGAAACAACGAACCCGCATCTACTTTAGTGCTGGACAGCGGGCGGATATTTGGAATCGCTGGCAGCGTGGCGAATCCATGAGTTCGATTGGCCGCCTCTTTGAGAGAGAGTCTTCTTCGATTTATCCTATTCTTGAACCCAGCGGTGGGATTCGCCCTCGCAAGAGAACACGCTCACGATTCGCCCTGAGCCTGTTCGAACGCGAAGAGATTTCCCGTGGGGTTGCCCGTAAGCAATCTATTCGCAGTATTGCTCGTCAGATAAAACGACCTCCTTCAACGATCAGTCGTGAAATTCATCGCAATGGGGGGTATGATGGCTATCGAGCTTCGACAGCAGATCAAGCCACCTGGGATCGAGCGCATCGGCCCAAACAGTGTAAGCTTGCTACGCATCGCTCATTAGCAAAGGTCGTCGCGGTTAAGCTCAAGCAGCAGTGGTCCCCACAGCAAATCGCTGGGTGGTTGAAGAGACACTACCCTGATAGTGGACAAACACGCGTGTCCCACGAAACCATTTATCGCAGCCTGTATATTCAGGCCAGAGGTGTCTTGAAAAAGGAGCTGCAGGCC
>JAJFJH010000431.1 GCA_021774155.1 Nitrosomonas sp. | reverse complement strand
TCTTTAGCCAACTCTGATGATGCCCAGTAGGCATAGTAAGCCACTGTTTCCATCGACACGTCCGCAAACGCCACGGCTTCATCTGATGCATAAGGGATGCCTTGATGATGCAGGCAGTCCTGGAAACCCATGATGCCCATGCCAACCGGACGGTGCTTGAGATTCGCATTACGCGCTTTACCCACGGCGTAAAAGTTGATATCCACAACGTTGTCGAGCATACGCATCGCGGTTTTGATAGTTCGCTTAAGCTTGTCGGTATCCAGCTTGCCTTCTTTCAAATGCGCAACCAAATTGACCGAACCCAAATTACACACCGCAATCTCGTTTTCATTGGTATTTAGCGTAATCTCAGTACAAAGATTCGAGCTATGCACTACACCCATATGGTTTTGTGGGGAGCGAATATTGCACGGGTCTTTGAAGGTAATCCACGGATGACCTGTTTCAAACAACATGCTAAGCATTTTGCGCCACAGCTTCAGCGCAGGAATTTTTTTGAATAACTCAATCTCGCCACGTTCCGCTTTTTCCTCATAGGCCAGATAAGCTTGCTCAAATTCCTTGCCGAATATTTCGTGAAGATCCGGCACGTCAGACGGTGAGAACAAGGTCCAGTCCCCACCATCCATGACGCGTTTCATAAATAAGTCAGGAATCCACGTGGCCGTATTCATATCATGCGTACGGCGACGATCGTCACCGGTATTCTTACGTAGTTCCAAGAATTCCTCGATATCCAGATGCCAAGATTCCAGATAAGCACACACAGCACCTTTACGCTTGCCGCCTTGATTCACCGCGACAGCCGTGTCTGACACGACCTTAAGGAAAGGCACGATACCTTGTGATTTACCATTGGTGCCCTTAATACGCGCACCTAATGCACGAACAGCAGTCCAGTCATTGCCTAAACCACCCGCATATTTAGCAAGCAAAGCATTCTCTTTGATCGCCTCATAAATACCATCCAAATTATCGGGTACGGTGGTTAGATAGCAGGAAGAAAGTTGTGAACGACAGGTACCTGAGTTAAACAGCGTCGGCGTGGAACTCATGAAGTCAAAACTAGAGAGCACGTTGTAGAATTCAACCGCCCGTGCTTCGCGGTCAATTTCATTCAGCGCCAAACCCATGGCCACACGCATAAAGAATGCTTGAGGTAGCTCTATGCGCTTCTCCTTCACATGAAGAAAATAGCGATCATATAATGTCTGCAGACCAAGATAATCAAATTGTAGGTCGCGATCAGCGTCTAAAATTGCCGCCATGCGTGGCAAGTCAAACTGCGCCAATTTTTCATCCAACAACCCTTCTTCGATACCACGCTTGATAAATGCCGGAAAATAATCTTTATATCGTGCACTCATTTCTTGTGATGTCACCTCTTCGCCCAATACTTCAAGACGAATGTTATTAAGCAACAAACGAGAAGTCACATAACTATAGGCAGGATCCTTCTCAATTAGAGCACGAGCGGATAACACCGTAGACTTACGAACTTCATTCAAAGGCACATCTTCGTACAAGTCTTTTAATGTCGCCTTTAAAATCAACGAAGCATTTACCGCATCACCCAAACCCGCACATGAAGACTCAATCAATGCCGTTAATCGTGCAATATCCAAAGGCACTTTGCGGCCATTATCCAGCACATGCAACACATCTACAGGCACATCGGTAGCGGCTTCTTCTTTTAATCTAGCACGTTCACGCGTTCTATCTTCGCGGTAAAGAACATAAGCTCGTGCAACATCATGTTCACCTGAGCGCATCAATGCTAGCTCAACCTGATCTTGAATATCCTCAATATGAAATGTCCCACTTTCGGATTGACGTCGCAGCAATGCATTGACCACATCTCGAGTCAAACTTGCCACGACTTCGCGCACCCTAACCGACGCCGCACCTTGGCCGCCACCCACGGCAATAAATGCCTTTGTTAATGCAACTGAAATTTTGTTAGGTTCAAAAGCGACAACTGCACCATTACGGCGAATAATCTTATGTTGAAAATAATTGACATCTTGCGTAGTAACATCCGAAATAGACTCATTTTGAGAGTGAGTTTTGAGGTTTGTTTTTTCCGTAGCGAGCTGCATAGTTGACCTCTCCTTATCCATATTGACACGTAAAAATAGTTGAATTTACAAGAACCCTAGAATCTTAATTAGATAACCTTACATACTATATGTAGTGTTATTTTCTTGTCTGCACACAAGCAGTATACTTTTTATGTTTACATGAACACAACGGTTTTTTATGGCTAATATAAAAAAACCATGCGGTAGATACAGAAGGAAATTTCTTAGTCTTTATTTTTTAAAGTAAAAATAATCCAAAATATTGCGAACTTAAATTAACCAAACAAATAGCCCCCTATTCCATTTTTTAAATTAGGTTATGTTGTGTTCTGTTTTCAATTATCTTAATTATCACTCCTGCGAATATTGCCAAATTCACCCTCATAGGGCATCTAAAGCAATGAAGTAAACACCTTTATATCAACGTGATCTCCTCCAGGACGCAAAAGCCCCGCCTCAAATACCGATAATTGCAAGCAAACGCCAGATGACGATCAAGGTTGAATTGATTCATAAAACGGAGGGCTATCCCTAATATCGCATGGGATCAGCTGGCAACTCCCTTTTAATCTTTTATAATTCAGTTATCTACACTGCATTATAGAAAAAATTGCCAGTGATTTGGCAAGGGAAGTATTTTAGATTCACGGACGAGAAGCTTCACTATTGTGGATTGAAGAAAGTGCCGTTTCAGATGAAAGCTATTATCTATTACACTAAGTCAAGATTTTCTTCATCAAACACTTCATTAATACTTGGCTGAAGAAACCAAATTCCTATTGGCGTAAAACACAACAAAAAGAAAGGCACGCTGAAGTCAATAAACTTAACCTCAAAACCTCGTTGTAACGTAACAAATTGTTTGGCTGTAAACCAAAGACTATAGAAAACACAGCACATTGAAATTAAATGAAGCTTAGTCATCCAGGCGGCTGGTTTTTGCGGTTGACCATCGATTTGAATACTAGGGAAAATAAAGACAGCCAACAAAGTGATATAAAGTATTGGAATCACAAAGCTTAATCTATACATCGTTGGATCTTTTCTTAAATCACCTTTGAGTTCTCTATTTGATGCTGAACCGATGGAATATACCCAAGCAAAAAAAACTATTCCCCAAAATAAAATCAAAACGCCAAACCATTTAAAGCTATGCAGCCCCGAAAAAGCCAGTGCAAAAAACAATAATGGCACAATCATTAGCATTAACAATTGCCACGCTTTCATTGTTAAAAATATGTGCATATATTCCTTTAATTTAGGTAACAACGCCTACCTGTCCACAAAACAATACAACCTGAGATACAACCAACAAACTTGCGTTGGCATAATCCCAACGCGCATTTATCTCATGATCATAAAACGATTCAAAACTGATTTCCAGTTTTTTATCAA
>JAJFJH010000044.1 GCA_021774155.1 Nitrosomonas sp. | reverse complement strand
GTATCATTGACTATCTGGCTTTTTACAATGGGAAACGCTCGCACTCAAAATTAGGCTACCAATCACCGATGGAATTTGAGCATCTATTTTATAGAAAGACTGCTTAAAAAAGTGTCCGGTTTTAGTTGACCATTACAGTTTCAATAGAGCGTGCTGGGTAGGGCAGGCGCACGCCATCCGTTGTGATCAAACACTGTTCAACAAAATCGCGTACGGATTCCGGTAAACCGCTGAACGCGGCATCATAAAAACGCTCAACGATGAGGCCGCCTTCTTTGGCGAGATTGCCAGTTTTTAATTTGGTTTTTTTGGTTTCAAGTCGTTCGGCGTTGAGACCGGAGCATATCAAGCTGAGTAAGGCGGGTTCCACGCGTGCATGCCCTCGCCGTCGATGGACCTGCAATATTGGTGAGTTTTGTTCAATGTTAGTCTGTGTATGTGTCAGATACTGCACAATGTTTTGTGCATCATCGGGTGTAACGAGTTTGCCGCCTGTTTTGATGACGGCATCAATGGCTTGTGTATCGGTCATGGGCAACAGGCGATAGCGGTTAGATCCAAGCCGGGGAATCCGATCAGCCCATTCTTCTAGGTCAGGCAGATAGTCCTCGCGCAATGAAAACAGAAAGCGGTAATGCTGGGTATCCAGATTGAACTGTTCATACAGTTTTCCGTCGGTATCTACATGCAGTTGCTCGGCCAGTACTTTGGGAATTCGGTTTTCGATAAGGTCGCCGAGTTCATGGCGTATTTGTTTTTGCCGCTGTGGGTTTGCTGCGCCTAGGGTGAAAATTTCTTCAAACTGATCCAGAATAAAAATCGGTGTCCAGCGCCGATCTGAATCATCACGTAAATCCATTTCTGCGTGATGCAGTTGCATCCAGAGTGTTTCATTGGCAGTGTTTTGTATGTCTTTAGCGATCCTGGTATAGGCTCGTGGCAATGAAGCTTGCAATTGCGCATGGAATTGCCGGGTGATTTGCTCGGACACGCTTGGCGCATGTTCACCATGACTGAGCCGCAAGTAAACCGGCAGTAACCGTTCTTTACGTAAAAGCGGAAATAAGCCCGCTTGCAGTAGCGAGGATTTACCTAAACCAGATTTACCGAATAACACGGTGACTGGTGCCGCAAACACGCAACGCAACAACGCTTGTTTATCTTCATCACGCCCATTAAAAAATGTTTCGGCATATTCAGGAAATACATCCAGCCAGGGCCAGGGATGTTCCGCATCAATGCGGTGCAGGGGATTGGTATCCATATCAATCACGCGATGCCCCCTGAAAACGTTGGCAACGTTCTATCAAGGCATCGCAATCCTTGCGGTTGAGTATGCCTTGTGGTGCATGGATGATATGTTTGCTGAAGAATACAGTGGTGTCGCCGTCGGCAATGCGTTGATAATTGGCTTTGTTAGGAAACTCGGCGTCAATACCGACGGGCATCAGGAAGACATCTTTGATACGGTGGGAGCGTTGAATGGCATCCTTCCATTCGCCCCAGAAAACCTTTTCACGCTGGGCATCGGCTTGTTGGGAAATAACCGGCATAAAAAAATCACATTTTTCGATGGCTTCGTCAATGCGGTCAGACCAATCATCGCCGCCGATCAGTTTTTTCCGGTCTAGCCACACGTCGCTGAAACCGAGATTCGTCAGTTGGTCAGCAATCTTGCGCACAAAATCAGCATTTTCACTTGAGTAACTGACAAAAATGGTGGGGCCTAGACCATTGGGTTTTGACGTGGTGATGACCGATGATTGAAGCGGTGGTTGTATGGTTTCGGAAATCTGCGCAAGTTTTTGGACTAGTGCGTCCGTTTGTCCATCAAATCCAATGGTATTAAGGCTGTATTGCATCAGGAAAGCATGCAGTCCAGCGTCATTGGCTTGCGGGCAGAGAAATTCCAGCGTGGTTTTGTCGTTGGTGTAAAGCCGATTGTCATTGATTAACCGCAGCATCGCACGGCCAAGCCAGTCCGGAAAATCGCAGTTAATCAGCAATTTGTCGCGGCGGCGCAATTCGGACAGGATAGTGGTAAGGCGGCGCGTGCCGTCGGATTGAAGCCGATACAGGTGTTCTAACGTATCTTCCTCATGAATGGCAAAACCACTGCCAATTTGGGTGCAGGAGCCCAGCATTTGAAAGATACCGCGCTCACCCTGACGCAGTAACAGATCGCTCAGTGATTCTGAGGCATCGCGCGGTGAATAGGTGCTGGTGCGTATCGTTGAAGACGGATCGGCGGTTTGCATCACGCGCTCAAGCAAATTGTCGGGCGTGAGACTGACAAACAGAGTGAATGCACGGATGCCGGCCAATATGCGCAGACTCTCGGCAGGTTGGACAAGATCGCTGTAGTGCGCGACAAGCCGCGATACTTCACGCCGAATACTCTGCTCAATTCTCGGACTGCCTTTTTTTGCCAGAATGACGGAAACCGCCCGATGCAATGACCAGGTATGCTGCAAAATTTCTGCTTCGGATTCGATCTGGAAGCTTTTTAGCAGGTCTGCAGAAACCAGTCGGTAAAATGGAACGGTTTGGCCTTCATATTCCACTATCAACGCATCGGGGCCGATGATGGGTATGACATTACCATCCTTGACAGATTGTGCCAGGGAATACCAATCAGTTTCGTTGAATGCGTTCACGGTCTCTTTCTTCTATTTGGAAAACCAAACAAGAGATTAACAGAATATGGCAAGGATGGATAAGCGAAGCGTCGTCCGTCAAATAAATAATGGAGATGGTTTTTATGTCAAGAATGTCAAATGAGTGAGTTAGATTAGAAATGCGCGAAGGAATGTTTAAGGATAAGTCGCCCCGGTCTGGGCGTGTGTTATTTTTTCTCTGTCTGTTTATATTATTATTTTTATGGAGTGCCCCGTGTCTGCAGCGGTTCAAACGGACAGAGATGCGACAGGGTCAAAATGCGGTTCACAGTGAAGATGCCTATATTGATCCTGGGGGTGTTGATAAAGCGGTGCTGTGACGGGGATTGAGTGGTAAGGCGTTGCATTGGTCTCTTTTTGACGACGCTTTGTTTGTGTGGTATGTTCGGACGCTAAGGGTGGCAAGGGTAGTTATTTGATTGTTAAGTAAAAAGTAATATTGGCATGAAATTTGCTTATAGTGAGTTTGGTGGACGGTTTGTTTGATTCAAGTCTTAAACAGCGATCTAATAATTTTAGAAGGTTAATGCCTATGCAGATATACTAAAAATATTTCAGCCATTTTTAATTATCTTGGTGTTGGTTTTTGTTTCACCTGTTGTGTTTGCTAAAAGTTCTGAGTTTGAGTTTGAGTTTAAGGCGACGATTGCAGAGATCAGTCGACCTGCAAAAGATGATAGTACTGTCATCGTCAGTTTGTTCTCTGAATCTACAGATTTCGATATCGTGGTTATTGTCGATGCGAATGCGAAGATTGAGTCTAGCGGTAATGAGATTGATTTGTCCGAGCTTGAGCACGCCGTTGCTAATATGATTTACGGAATTGGTGTGGAATTTGGTGAAGGCGTTGTTGATTTTGGCACCCTAACTACTAATGATCGTGGATGCGTCAAAGTCGAATTTGAAGATTCTCCAAATCAGATCAAGTACAAATCAACAATTTATTACCTGATAAAAAAGATGTTTGTGATATTCAATAAGTACAAACTACATTAGATGGAAGCCCAGTCTTGAATGCAAATTTTTAAGCGTTATATTATAGAATAAAGAAGTAATCTCCTGTGGTACGTTGATCGTCGTAAGATCTTTAAGAAAGTCATGTCTTTAGGATGTGGCTTTCTTTTGTTTTTTTATAAGGCCGACAGTTAAGTTTATTGTCGTAGTGATAAAAGCACTATTTTTGATAGGACGTCTATATTGAAAAGCATCAAGAGCAAAATAATTGTATTTGCCATTTTGGCAACATTTGTACCCTCCTTAGGCTTAGGCTTCCTGTCGTTTCATCAAAATAAAGCTATCATTAGCGACAATGTGACGCGTGAATTACGTGCTTCGGCAAGGTATGCTAGCCGTGAATTAGATCTGTGGATTAATGAGCATATTTACACGGCACGTGCATTATCGACTTCAAACATCGTTATCGACGAATTGTCTCTTTCTTTCCAACTAGAAGAGCATGTCACCGAAGATGCGAATAACGCGTTGGCACGTTATTTGCGTTCTGTGCAAGAGATGCTTGAAACAATGCTGGAATTAACGGTAGTCGATGCGAGTGGCGAAGTGATCGCGAGTAGTGTTGAGATGCCGACACAGGTGGCGATCCCGCAAAGTTGGCCGCAGGATGCATTAGTGCAAGGTGTGGTGGTGTTGCCACCACATTGGGATGAAAAATACGGAACAGCTAAACTCAGCGTTGCAGTGCCAATTTCATCATATGATGACCCTGTTTTAGGTGCTGTAATTATTACGCTTGATATGCACACCATGCAGTCTGCATTAAAAGACGCGGAAGAATTAGTGAAAAGTGAAGTGCTTCTACTCGATGAGAATGGTCGTGTTTTGTTGACCAGCAATGCCGCAGAACCCAAAAGGATGTTCTTGGGGTTAGAACCTTTGCAGCATTTACAGGAGCAGCTAGGAAAGGTTGCTTTTTTTCAAGGAGTCAATCAGCGAGAGGTTATTGGGTTGGCTTACTTATCTAAAATGCTGCCAATTATTGTGGTGGCTGAAAGAGATCAAGAAGAAGTTTATGCTGATTGGGTGCGTCAACGTGATTTGTTTCTGGTATTGGTGAGTGTGTTAATTCTTATTGTTGCGGCTGTAGCGATACGAATGGGACATTCTATCGTTGTGCCATTAAAAAACCTAGTCGACGCAACAAAGCAAATAGTCAAAGGTGATTTTGGTGTGAGCTTGGTTGTTACGCAGAAAGATGAGTTGGGCCTGTTGACTCAAACATTTAATCAAATGACCGAAAAACTTCGGCAGAATGAAACCGAAATTTTAGCGGCTAATCAAGCAATGCAACGAAAAAACCAACTGTTGGAAACGCTGTCTATTACGGATGGCCTGACGGGACTATATAATCGTAACAAGCTGAATCTAATTATTAGCGATCAATTGGCGCGGTTTGAACGTAGCAAGCGACCCTTCGCTGTTCTTATGATAGATGTTGATCATTTTAAGCAGCTGAATGATAGCTTGGGACATATTGCTGGTGATGAAATTTTGGTCGCAGTGGCCAAGGTATTCGCAAATACAATTCGTAATGTGGATTTTGTGGCGCGTTACGGCGGCGATGAGTTTATTATTATTTTAGTTGAAACAACGGTGGATGAGGCATTGAATACAGCTGAACGTATTCGTTCACAAATTGTTGATATATATTGCAGCACAATATATAAAGCAGTAGAGGTAACGCTAAGTATGGGTATTGTGCAATGCGAGCTGAGTGATACAACGCCAACAATTTTATTGTCCCGTGTTGATGAAGCGCTTTATGAAGCCAAACGTGCAGGTCGGAATCGTGCGTACAGTGCGAAGTTTAATGGCTAATATCCATTATTCATGCGAGTTTCAACTAAGGTGTTAAGTACCCAGCCTTGATTGTTGTCTTCTGTTTGAACCCGAAACCAATTACCTTGATAAGCATTGGCTGTTAACGCCGTTCCTTTTTCAAGTGTGAAGAGTCTGACTGAGTTTTTGCTGGATTCTTTACGTAGATTAGCGTCTGTAATGGTGTGTAGGGTAACGGGTACCTGGAATGTCACTATTGGGTACTTGGACGTTGATGTGCCTCGATTCTTGTCTGCTGCCATGCTAATAATTTCATAGGCCTGGGCAGCATAATTCATGGAAGAGGCGTATTCGTTATGTGCATAGAGTTTGGTGGCCGTGTCAAATAAAAATTGAGCTTGTGTCTGTAAATTTTGATTGGTGACTGAGGTTGGGTCTTTAGTAAATCTGTTTATGGCAACTTCTACCTCGGCTATTGTCGATGCAGCGCTGGGTTTGGTTGCTAATCGGTGCAACTTTAGCCGGGTTCGTGCAGCCTCGTGACTTGTGTCTTGCTGTGCCTGAACTTGTTGCTGTTGATGTTTTTGTTGTTTAAGGATAATAGTGTTTTTTTCTTGAACAATTTTTTCTAAGTGTTTGATCTTTTGCTGTAGCTGTTGAAACGCTTCCTGGGTAATTGGCGCTGATTCTAGTTCTGGTTTTGATTCTGATTCTAAAAAATGAAGGTTTGCACAACCAGTTGTTACTAAGACTATTATTAAAATAACAATCGTGCGGTAGGGAGAGGTAATGAAAGCAGGCATCTTCATAGAATATAGTGGTTTGTTTTTTTTGTCGCGAAAGCCTGGTAATTTCATAGATTTCCAGTGCTGCTGATTGCTCGATATGCTACATTTTAAGCAAACTACATTGTTATCGGTCATAATTATCGAAACTTTAGGCAAGATTTGAATTTTATTGCGTTATGTTTGGGTATATGAAGTTGTTGGGTTGTTGCTCGTAGGGAAATACTACATCATCTACCTGTTGCGATAAACTCGTTAAGTTTTAAGTTCGCATTGCGATAACACTGTCTGATGCTCCGTTAGGTCTAGAATTACTCTGTGAGTTCCCATAATTTTTAGGAAGATTCTATATGTTACAAATTTTCACGGCACTTTCACGTGCGCTGCGTGATTTAATGCAGTTAAAAATCCTGTGGTTAATAATTTGGCCGATTTTGCTTGCGAGTTCATTATGGCTCATTGTCGGTGTAGTCTTTTGGGACACCTTCTCTATTTGGATTTTCCAAGGCTTGGCTGCAATTGGCGTGAGTGAGTGGATAGAAGGAGTGGACTCAAGTTGGTTGGCATACATCATTCAAAGCTTAATTCATGTGCTTGTTTTTATACCGCTGGTGATGGTGACTATATTGATCATTATGGCCATTTTTGAAATGCCTGCACTTATTAATCTGGTAGCCAAACGACATTATCCTGATCTTAAGCGTGGGAATGGGGGGACTATTGTCGGTACGGTGATTAATTCCATATTCGCGCTGTTTATTTTTGCGTTTATTTGGGTGAGCACATTACCGCTGTGGGCCTTTGGAATTGGGGTGGTAGTGCCTTTCGTTGCGGCTGCATTTATTAATCAGCAATTATTTCGTTATGACGCATTATCCGAACATGCAAATAAGGATGAAATGAAACAATTACTCCGCTCGAAAAGGTTTTCTCTGTGGAATTTAGGTTTGATAACTGGCATGTTGCAATTTGTTCCATTGCTTAATTTTGTTGCGCCAACTTTTACCGCGCTTGCTTTTATCCATTATGAGTTGGCACGTTTAGATAAAATTCGCTCGGTTTCATCATCAACGATGAAAGTCTAATTTTTTAAGAAAAATAAGGAAAAAATTGAATGAGTAAGATCTGGTTTAAAGATTATACGATGGATTATCTGGAAGGTTTACGTAACGCGAATATGGGTGAGCATATTGGCATCAAGTTTATCGATCTTGGCCCGGATTTTCTCCAAGCCAGGATGCCAGTTGATCATCGGACAACTCAGCCATTTGGGATCATGCATGGTGGCGCAAGCTGTGTATTGTCGGAGACGCTCGG
>JAJFJH010000430.1 GCA_021774155.1 Nitrosomonas sp. | reverse complement strand
CAGTACCGCGCAGCACGACAATAACTGCTTGAACACCTGTTTTTAGTTCATGGATAACTGGTTTCTCGGCTTGCTGCTGAAATACTGTCACGGCATCCATACTTGATTGTAATTCAGCCTGAAAGCGGGCGGCGTCTAGTGCTGGATCAAAATCTACGGTAACATGACAAAATGCTTGCTGGGCGATGGTATAAATATGTTTGACACCGACCAGATCATGCAACGCCTCCTCAATTGGAATGCATACCGCTTGCTCTACTTCACCCGGGCCGGAACCGTCATAGACCGTATTAATCATGAATTGATGCTGTGGCTCGGGTGGGTAGACATAACGTTGTGCATTGGAAAGGCCCAATATCCCACCGGCGATAATCAATACCATCAGCAGATTGGCCGCGACCGGGTTTTTAGCAAACCAGATAATTAGCTTCATGAGCGTTTGTTATCTGTTGTGTCGTTTTCGCGCAATAATTCAGGCGTGACTTGCATGCCTTCTATTGGTTGCAATAAGCCCGATACCAGCACCTGTTCGCCAGCTTTGAGTCCGCCTTGGATGATGACTTGGTTGTGCTCACGTTTAAGCACCTGAACCGTGCGGATACGTAATTGATTGTTTTGATCCAAAACGGCGACATGATTATTCATAAACAGCGCGCTAGTTGGCAAAATCACCAGTTGATCAAATCGGCGCCCTTGTATCACGGCTTCTACAAACAGGCCGATGGGTAACGCAACCGTATTGGCTGATTTGGCGTGAGCCGTTTCATTGGTCGGTAGCCGGTTAAAAGGGTCGGAAATTTGTGCAACCAGCATTAACATGCCGGTATCACGATCAATCATGCCTTCATTACGGTTAATTTGACCGAGCCAGATTTGTTTTTTACCTTGGTGATCTGCAGTCAATGCAACTTTCGGCATTTTTTCCGAGCTTGCAGGATCGACTTCATCCGGTAAATTGATAAAAGCTAAGTCCCGTGTATTAACCGCTAGCCGGATTTCGACAAAGTCGCTGCTGTACAGTGCACCCAATACAGCGCCGCCGATAACATACTGCCCGATACCTGTGCTTTTACTGCGTACCCGCCCATCGAATGGTGCGCGAATTTGAGTGCGTTGCCTAAGCCGGTTGGCTTGTTTGAGCACCGCCTCTGCGGCAGCCAGTTTTGCACGCATTTCTTGCAACTGCGGTATACGTTGGTTGAGCGGGCTGGGGTCGCCCTGGCCCAGATGTTGCCATTCATCACGTGCTTGAATCGCTTCCGCTTCTTCGCGGGCTAGCATGTGACGTGCCTCTTTGACTTGTGCTTGTGCCTGTGCAACACGCAGATCATAATCTGCCGGATCAATGGTGACCAATACATCGCCTTGTCGAAAAAAGCCGCCACTGACAAAAGCTGGTGAAATGTCAATGATATGCCCTGAGACCTCTGTCACCAGATCAATTTCCGTGTGTGCCGTGACCCTTCCCTGTGAGTGGACATGCAGACGCTTTGCTTGCAATTTAACTTGAGCGACTTTAACCACAGGTGGTGTTGCTGTTTCTTCTTGCTGATCACTTTGCGGGGGAAACTGAATCAACATGAATGACACCAGCCCGCCAACGAGCAACAGTAAAGTAGCGATAAAAATTTGACGACGTGGTTGCATGGTTATAGTTGGTTTAGTGATAAAAAATGAAACAACATCAGACACCGCCCCCTAACGCCAGGTATAAATTAACCCGGTTGCTGAGCAGTTGCCGTTTGACGGCGAGGTGGGCGCTTTGTGCGTTAAAGGTACTGCGATAGCTATCAAGCAATGTCAGGATCTGAATGAAGCCATGGCGATAGGAATAAAGCGCCAGCTCCTGACTAGCTTCTGTCTGCTGCACGGCTTCACGTAATACTTCTTCCTGTTCACGCAGCCACTCTTCGGCAGCTAAGGCTTGTTCAACGTCCCTGAAAGCATTCAACGCAACCGCTTGATAGCGATTGAGTGCTTCTTCCACACGTGCTTCGTTTAAATGAATGCTGCCGCGGATGCGTCCGCCGGTAAACAGGGGTTGCGTCATGCCGGCGAATATATTCCAAACGACTGCGCGTGGATCAATTAAATCCGTCAATGCACTGTCGCGTGTACCGCCTGTTGCTGTCAGAGCGATGCGCGGCAGCAGTAGTTTCTTTGTACTTTTTAGGCGTGCATCGGCAGCGTGTAACCGTGTGAAAGCGGCGATGAGGTCGGGGCGTCTGCCCAATAATTCGGCGGGTAATCCGGCAGCAAGCACCGATGGTGGGGCAGGGAGTGTCGGTTGATCGACAGCCGTTGTTGAATCCGCTGGTGCTGCATTGGCATGCGTGCTGTTAAGTAATGAAGCGTCAGGATAACGCCCCAGCAGAACTTCCAATTGCCGAGTGACAAGCTGTGCTTGGTTTCTGGCCTGGGCAAGCTGTGATCTGGCGTTGGCCAGATCGGTCAGTGCCAATCGCACATCAAGACCGCGTGCCAGACCGCGCTTAAAGCGTCCTTGCACTAGGTGTGCAATAACACCGCGATCCTCAACTGATTGCACAGCAACCTGAGTTTGAAGTTTTGCTTCCTGCAAGGCAAAGTAATTTTGTGCAATGCGCGCAGCTAGAGAAAGCCGTGCGGCTTGAAAGTCGGTATGTGCCGCTTCCGCTTCCTGAGCTGCAGCTTGTCTAAAATCGCGAAGTCGCCCCCAGACATCCAGTTCCCAGCTCACATTAAACAATCCCTCAAACACGCTAAATTGCGCCGAACCAAAGCCCGCGCTACGCACCTGAGTATGATGGTATCCCGGCGCAAACGATAACTGTGGCCATAGACCAGACCCATCAATTCGCGCCTGCGCAATGGCGGCTTCTACACGTGCCGCAACTAATTTGAGATCGAAATTGTTCGCTATTGCCGCATCGACTAGTTTACTTAAAACAGGGTCATCGAATGAATCAACCCAGTTGTGCTCCACGGGTTGATCTGAATCGGATAAATTGTGCCACTCGGATGGTACGTGCACATCAAGATCACTTTCCTGACGTTCCGGTAATGTATTGCAACCGCCACCTAAAATCACAAAGCTTAATATCACCCACCATTTGGTATGGTATGGCTCAACATTACTCAAGTGTTGGGTCGGTAATAAATCCGATCTTTGTTATTCCCGTTCTCGCTGCCATACTCATAACGCGTGCCACATGCTCATAATGCGCCATTTTGTCG
>JAJFJH010000429.1 GCA_021774155.1 Nitrosomonas sp. | reverse complement strand
ATACAATTTATAAATGAATACTACGCCCACCATCCACTGCAATGATTTGCCCCGTAATATAAGGCGCATCTGCAATCAAAAAGCACGCTGTCTTCGCAATATCATCCGGCTCACCGGTTCGTTTGAGTAATGTCCCGTTTATAATCTTCTGACGTGCTGACTCATCAGCCCACTCGCCATCTTCTGGCCACAGAATTGGACCAGGAGAAATGCCATTAACGCGTATTTCAGGCGAAAGCTCAACAGCTAATGATTTAGTTAGTGACATTAGGCCACCTTTTGCTGCGTTATAAATCACATAATTCTTCAACGGACGCTCCGCATGGATATCCACAATGTTTATAATGCAGCCTTGCTGTTTCTTCAAATAAACTGCAGCAGCCTGAGACAGAAACAGCGGCGCTTTTAAATTACTACCCACCAGGTCATCCCATGCCTGAGTCGTACACTCGGCTAATGGTGTCGGAAAAAAACTGGACGCATTATTGACCAGCACGTCTAATTGTCCAAATTGTTTCGCTGCCTGGTCAATCAAACCATGTAGCTGATCAATCCCCAGCAAATCAGCTTGCACTAATGCAACTGAATTAGGGCGTTGTTGATTGAGCGCCTGCTGCAAATTCAGTGCATCTTCTGATGAAGAGCGATAATGCACGATAAGATTTGCACCCAGCGCGTGTAATTTACGAACAATCGCCGCCCCAACGCGCTTTGCACCACCAGTAACCAATATCACTTTCCCCTGCACAAACATCTCCTTTAAAGTGCTGTTACACTATTAAGTCATTTTTAAAATTCAATTTTATTCTAACAACGAAATTTAACACAAAGCTACCTGAATACCGATGCCCTTATACGCTACATTACCCGCACCCAGTGAAAATGCACGCCAACATAGCCACAACGTACAACAAGCTATTCGATCAAAAATTCAAACTTCTGATAACTGGATATCTTTTTCAGAGTATATGGAACTGGTTTTGTATGCGCCGGGTTTGGGGTATTACAGTGGAGGAACAACTAAATTTGGAGATAGCGGAGATTTTGTCACAGCCCCAGAAATTTCCACGCTATTTGGTCAAACGCTTGCACGACAAGTCGAGCAGATACTCAACTTATTGGATCACGCAGATATTTTAGAATTTGGTGCTGGTTCAGGAAAACTGGCTCTGGATTTATTATTAGAACTGGAGAAATTAAAATGTTTACCCAACAGATATTTCGTTCTAGAGCTTAGTGCTGATCTACGCCAACGACAACAAGCCTTATTTAAAAATAAAGCGCCACATCTCCTCCCTTTACTGCATTGGCTTGATGAACTACCAACCCAATTCAATGGGTTTATTTTTGCTAATGAAGTATTAGATGCCATGCCGGTACACATAGTGACATGGCGTGGCGATAAGATATTTGAGCGTGGCGTCACCTGGCTCAATGAAAAATTCACTTGGCAAGAGCGACCTTTACTCGCCGGCCAATTATTTGAAATCGCCAGAGAAATAATATCTCAAAACGATACGAATGGCATTCAAAGTGATAGTTACACCAGCGAAATTAGTCTAACAGCAAGACAATTTCTACGCAGCATGGCGGATGTATTGCAACACGGCGTTGTCATATTGATTGATTATGGTTTTGGCCGTAATGAATATTATCACCCTCAACGAGACCAAGGCACATTGATGTGCCACTATCGCCATCACTCACATGATGACCCGTTTTACTTACCCGGTTTACAAGATGTAACCAGCCATGTTGATTTCAGCGCGGCGTTTCATTCTATGGAAAATACCAAGCTGAATCTTTTAGGCTACACCACACAAGCTCATTTTCTCGTCAACTGCGGCATCACAAGCATTGTCTCGCAAACACCTGCAGAACAAACTGGCGAATACCTACCACTCTCAAACCAACTACAAAAACTAGCCAGTCCTGCTGAAATGGGAGAATTATTTAAAGTCATCGCCTTTGGGAAAAATATTAATGAACCACTGGTTGGTTTCAACTGTGGCGATAAAAGTCATTTATTGTAAGTATGATAACGAAAGCTCAATGATATAAACAACTATTCCTTAAGATTCCTTAAGCCATGCCGCCGCATCTAAGGCAAAATACGTTAGTATTCCATCGGCACCAGCGCGCTTAAAAGAAAGTAAAGATTCAAGGACACATGACTTTTCGTCAAGCCACCCATTTAAAGCAGCTGCCTTTAGCATCGCATATTCACCACTTACTTGATAGACAAAAGTTGGCGCACCGAACTCATCTTTAACTCTACGTACAATATCAAGATATGGCATCCCGGGTTTCACCATCACCATATCAGCGCCTTCTTGGATGTCAAGCCCGACTTCCCATAGTGCCTCATCGGTATTAGCGGGGTCCATTTGGTAAGTATATTTGTTTCCAGCGCCTAAATTCCCAGAAGAACCAACCGCATCACGGAATGGGCCGTAAAAACTAGATGCATATTTCGCAGAATAAGCCAGGATACGTGTATGAATAAAATTGCTAGCATCCAATTCTGCACGCACAGCCAATATACGGCCATCCATCATGTCAGACGGCGCAACAATATCAGCACCAGCCTGAGCATGCACTAATGCCTGCTGCCGCAACACATCGACGGTTTCATCATTCATAACATAGCCATTTGAGTCTATTAACCCATCTTGTCCATGGCTAGTATAAGGGTCCAATGCAACATCAGTAATAACACCTAACTCAGGAAAGTTTTCTTTTAATTGCTGAACGACTTTTGGGATCAATCCATCGGGATTATAAGCTTCTTCGGCTAACTCAGACTTATAATCCGAATCAATTACGGGAAATAACGCGATAGCAGGAATTCCTAACTTCAAGCAATGTTCTGCCTGGATCATAAGAAGATCAGCGCTCTGACGCATTACACCAGGCATAGATGAAACCGCCTCTTTACGATTGTTACCATCTAAAACAAAAACTGGATAAATCAAATCATCTGGGCATAAAAAGTTTTCTTGAACAAGGCGCCGAGAAAAAGCATCACGGCGTAATCGTCTCATACGCTTTTGTGGGTATTGGCTAATAGATTGCATACAGTTAATAAAATAAATAAACAAAATAAAGGGAACTAATTACGGTAACAGAATGTCTCTCTAGTGGACAGTGTTGTTGTGTCTCCCGTCTTCCCTCCCTGAGGCGGGGCCTTAAGTGATATTGAGGCGGTTCCCCCCGGTTTTTCTCCCCTTAAACCGGGGGTCTTTTCTTTAAATCCAACCAATGAGAAATGACATCCGTGACATCCTCTATACCTTGCTTAGATAAACTTGAAAACAGCTGTACTGAACATTGTGGATAAGAAACTCTTAAAAACTCATTCACCTGATCGAGTACATGTTTTGCCTTCTGACGACCAAGTTTATCAGACTTTGTTAGTAGTATATGAACAGGCTTTCCAGTAGGTACAAACCAATCGAGCATTTGTATATCTAAAGGTTTTAAAGGATGACGAACATCCATAATTAAAACAAGACCACGTAGATTCGTACGCGTCTGAAGATACTCACTTAATAAAAACTCCCAATGTTGGCGAATAGCCAAAGGCACCTTGGCAAAGCCATATCCAGGCAAATCGACTAAAAATAATTCCCCATCTAATTTAAAGAAATTAATTAATTGTGTACGCCCAGGCGTTTTACTAACAAATGCAAGCTTACCACGATTTGTAAGGGTGTTGATGGCGCTAGATTTTCCAGAATTAGATCTACCAGCAAACGCGACTTCAGACCCAAAAGGGGAAGGCAGAGTATGCAAATTATTAACAGAAGTATAAAAGGAAATATTATGAAAAATTGACATAAGCGTCGATACTAAATATCTACAATTGGGACTGAGCAATAACAACAAGACCTTTTAACACAAGGTTGTCGATTATCATAAATTTAGGGTCGAGATAAGGGAGGAGAACTTTTGAATCACCACCACTTAAAATACAATGTATCTTTTTATAATGATATTTATTAAGCATGGCACAGTGGCTTTTTTCTATAACACCTACAAGTGAATCAATAACACCTGTAAATAAAGCATTCTCGGTTGATAACGAGAAAGAATCATAAATACCCGCTTCTGCATTAGGTAAAGAAGTTTGACTAACCAGTGAGTTATTTAATATTTTTACTCCAGGCGCAATAACACCACCAACAAAGTCACCTGCTGCAGATATCATATCAACGGTCATCGCAGTGCCAACGGTCACTACAAGACTAGGCTCATGATACTGGTTCCATATCGCAATCATTGATGCCCAACGATCACTCCCTAGAGTGCTGGGATTATAATAGTCGTTGTTTAAACCACATTGAGTATCAGTGGCTTCGATCCACAATGGCTTACTAGAAACCAAAGGAAGTAAACCAGTTAAAGATTTCCTAGCAGATGCGCCTGCAACATTAGATATTATAATTAGAGAAATGGAAGGTAGAGATTTCCATGAGTCTGCTAAAGAATTGTAATCAAAATGGGACGCTATTCTTATAACAAGCCATTTATGTCCATCATAAACACCCCATTTGATATTGGTGTTACCTGAATCGATAGCTAATATCAAGTGTTTAGAAAGCTATTAGCATTAAAACTACGGACAATTAAAATTACGCATTCTCAACAGGGGCTGTTTCATTGGAAGTAATTTCGTCCACACCAACATCTGGTCTATCTACTAACTCAATAATTGCCATGGGCGCATTGTCACCTTTACGAAAACCATACTTTAATATTCGCAAATAGCCACCATTCCGATTCATATATCTTGGACCAATTTCGGAAAACAACTTTACAACTGAACTCCGATCTCTGAGACGATCAAAAGCTAATCGGTGATGAGCCAAAGATGGATCTTTACCTAGTGTAATAATAGGTTCAACTACACGACGTAATTCCTTCGCTTTAGGCAAAGTAGTTTTTATGATCTCATGCTTTAGCAGCGAGTTGCTCATATTTCTAAACATAGCTAAACGATGACTACTAGAGCGATTTAACTTTCTTAACCCACTACGATGACGCATGACTTGATTCCTTAACATTATTTTCTAGATTAACTGGCGGCCAGTTGTCCAATTTCATACCCAGAGATAACTCTCTCGCAGCAAGCACCTCTTTTATTTCATTCAGTGACTTTCTACCTAAATTGGGTGTTCTTAACAATTCAGCCTCGGTGCGCTGAATTAAATCACCAATATAATAAATATTTTCTACTTTGAGACAATTTGCAGAGCGAACAGTTAGCTCCAGATCATCAACTGGCCTTAATAAAATAGGGTCAATCTCTGGTGCTTTTGGTTGTTCTTGTGGTAGAGGCGTACTTTCTAGGTCAGCAAAAACAGAGAGCTGATCTACTAATACTCGAGCTGCGTAACGAATTGCCTCCTCAGCATCAACCACCCCATTTGTTTCTAAATCCATCACCAGCTTATCAAGGTCGATCCTTTGTTCCACCCTAGCACTTTCAACAGAGTAACTTACACGTCGAATAGGGCTAAAAGATGCATCTAATAAAATTGCACCTACACCAATATTGTCAGATGTCGACTTGCGAATTAAGGCAGGTACATAACCATGCCCCATCTCAACTTTTATCTGCATATCTAATTGACCATCAGAATTTAAATGAGCTATAACATGATCAGGGTTTATAATCTCAACATCATGTCCTGTCTCAATATCACCGGCTGTTACAACTCCTTTACCCACTTTCTTTAGGATGATAGTAGCATCAGTATTATTATGAATCTTGAACACAACCCCCTTTAGATTCATAATAATATCAACTATATCTTCCTGAACACCGTCAAGAGTAGAGTATTCATGCACTACACCAGCAATTTTAATTTCAGTTGGCGCATATCCTGGCATAGATGATAAAAGTACGCGCCTTAGTGCATTGCCTAAAGTGTGTCCATAGCCACGCTCAAACGGCTCCATAACGACTTTAGCATGAAGTGGTGATATATTTTGAACATCAATAATACGAGGAGTCAAGTAAACATTTCCTTGCATAGTTGCATCCTTTCCTGGAGAACTTACTGTTATAATTAACTATTTAGAATAGAGTTCAACAACTAAAGATTCATTTATAGTTGCAGGAAGTTCACTTCTATCTGGGTGTGATTTATACACACCAGACATTGATTTGACATCAACCTCCACCCAACTAGGGAAAGATCTATTTTCAGACGACTCTAAAGACGATTTAATTCTTATATGATTTCTTGCATTATCAGCGACTTGAACGACATCACCTGGTTTAACAAGGTACGAAGGGATATTGACACGTGCACCATTAACTAAA
The DNA here is from genome assembly GCA_021774155.1 of Nitrosomonas sp. GTDB lineage: Bacteria > Pseudomonadota > Gammaproteobacteria > Burkholderiales > Nitrosomonadaceae > Nitrosomonas. The sequence goes on along the minus strand of JAJFJH010000429.1, from coordinate 12,603 downwards.
ATGCAATTATGACGAACAATTTGTCTAGCCTCGGAACGTGATGCACCAAAACCCATATGATAGGCAACTGTATCAAGCCGGCTCTCTAAAATTTGTAATAAATTCTGCCCGGTAACCCCTTTCTTTTGATCAGCCAGATGATAGATATTGCGAAATTGTTTTTCAAGAACACCATAGATTCGACGAATTTTTTGTTTTTCTCTTAACTGCTCTCCATAGCCAGATAAACGAGATTTCTTTTGGCCATGCTGTCCAGGCGGATAATTTCTAAGCTCAATTGCACATTTATCTGTAAAACACTTTTCGCCTTTAAGAAAAAGTTTCTCACCTTCACGACGACACTGGCGACACTTAGGGTCTAGATTTCTAGCCAAAACATACTCCTTTTAAATACGTCGTTTTTTTGGTGGACGACAGCCATTATGAGGCACTGGTGTAACGTCAGACAAAGTTGTGATTTTAAAACCGGCAGCATTTAAAGCTCTAACGGCAGAATCACGCCCAGGACCAGGTCCTTTAATCCTAACTTCTAAATTCTTAACGCCACATTCCTGAGCAGCTTTACCCGCTATTTCAGCCGCAATCTGGGCAGCAAATGGTGTGCTCTTACGGGAACCTTTAAAGCCAGCTCCACCAGCAGTTGCCCATGATAATGCATTGCCTTGCCTATCGGTAATAGTCACAATGGTGTTGTTAAAAGAAGCATGTATATGAGCTATTCCCTCCGATACATTCTTTTTAACTTTTTTTCGCGTACGTGAAGCAGCTTTTACCATTTCATAAAATCCTTAAAAAACACATATACAGATTATCTAGAACGAATTGCTTTGCGAGGACCTTTTCTCGTCCGCGCATTTGTACGCGTACGCTGCCCTCTTAATGGCAACCCTCTCCTATGTCTAATTCCACGATAGCAACTTAAATCCATAAGTCGCTTGATATTCATTGAGGTTTCTCTACGCAAATCACCTTCAATTGTTAGATTTGAAATATAGTCACGTAAACTATCGACCTCTGTATCCATTAAAGTTTTTAGTTTAGCGGACGGATCAATACCGACAGCACTACAAATCTTGACCGAAGTTGTATTACCAATACCATAAATCGCTGTAAGTGCAATCTTTACATGCTGATGATTTGGAATATTAACGCCTGCAATACGCGCCATAAAATTACCTAAATATATTATAAATTATAATCAACCTTGACACTGTTTGTGCCTAGGGTCCGAACAAATTACTCTCACTACTCTCTTACGCCTAATAACTTTACAATTACGGCAAATCTTTTTAACTGATGCTTGGACTTTCATAGTATTTCCTGTTATTTAGCACGAAAAGTTATACGTGCCCTTGTTAGATCATAAGGTGTCAGGTCTACGGTCACCTTATCACCGGGTAAAATACGTATATAGTGCATGCGCATTTTACCAGATATATGCGCCAACACATTATGCCCGTTTTCTAACTGGACACGAAAAGTTGCATTGGGTAAAGTCTCAAGCACTTCACCCTGCATCTGTATTGTCTCTTCTTTAGCCATTAAAAGTCCGAATTGAGAATAAAAGCTGTCAACTAACGAGGTGAAAGTCCACTATTGCCTTTCAGACTTGTTTTTTTTAATAAACTATCATATTGACTAGACACAACATGAGATTGGACCTGTGACATAAAATCCATAGTAACTATGACAATAATAAGTAAAGATGTTCCACCAAAATAAAAAGGTACATTCCATTTAAGTATCAAAAACTCAGGCAATAAACATACGAGAGTGATGTATATAGCACCTGTTAAAGTCAAGCGTAGCATTATACGCTCAATATACCTCGTAGTCTGGTCGCCAGGTCTGATTCCTGGAATAAATGCACCGCTCTTTTTTAGATTATCAGAAGTTTCTTTAGGATTAAAAACTAAAGCCGTATAAAAAAAACAAAAGAAAATAATCATCGAAGCATACATTAACACATACAAAGGCTGGCCAGGAGATAATGAAGCGCTAACATCTCTAAGCCAAATCATTGAGTTCCCCGACGCGAACCAACCTGCTAAAGTAGCTGGAAACAAAATTATACTGGAAGCAAAAATTGGAGGGATTACACCGGCCATATTTAACTTTAAAGGCAAATGCGAACTTTGTCCGCCAAAGACTTTTTTGCCAACCTGTCTTTTAGCATAATTCACTAGTATTTTTCTTTGACCTCTTTCAATAAATACAACAAAAGCAGTAACTAAAGCGGCTCCAATAAAAATTATTAATGCAACTAAAAAATGCATTGATCCAGTTCGCACTAATTCTAGAGTTCCGCCAATGGCACTAGGTAACCCGGCAGCTATTCCGGCAAATATGATCAAAGAAATACCATTACCAATACCTCTCTCAGTAATCTGTTCCCCTAGCCACATTAAGAAAATAGTTCCCGTCACAAGCGTAATGACAGTCGTAAGAACAAACATTGATCCTGGGTTTAATACAAGCCCAGCTTGAGACTGTAAAGCGATTGAAATGCCATAGCCTTGTACCAAAGATAGTGCTAGCGTGCCGTAACGAGTATATTGCGTTATTTTTCTTCGACCAGCTTCACCTTCCTTTTTTAAAGCCTCTAAATGCGGTATCGCGACAGTACCCAATTGCATAATAATTGAAGCTGAAATATAAGGCATTATACCTAATGCAAAAATTGAGAGTCTAGATAAAGCCCCACCAGAAAACATGTTAAACATACCTAACACGCCACTTTCCTGCTCTTTAAAAAGATCTTTTAAAACAGATGGATCTATTCCAGGCACTGGAACATGAGTTCCAATTCTATATACTATTAATGCAAATAACAAAAACCACAAGCGCTTTTTGAGATCAGCAAACCTGTCTATTTTTGCAACTCTGTTTCCTTTAGCAGCCAAAACTAATCCTTAAATTAAACTATTTAACACTGCCACCAGCAGCTTCAATTGATAATCTTACACCATTAGTAACCAGAATATCTTTTATATTGATTGTTTCATTAAACTGCACATCTAGGTAAAATTTAACAATTTTTGTACTCTCATCAATAAGTTCATTTGCTTTGAGAAAAGACATATCAATTTCTTCATTCTTGAATTTAAGAATCTTAGAAATACCGAGGCATTCCTTCAACTTCAAATTACGTATTTTTGAAAAGGACGTGAAGCCTCTTTTTGGCAATCTACGTTGCAAAGGCATTTGGCCACCCTCAAAACCAGTCTTATGAAAACCTCCTGAACGTGATTTTTGTCCTTTATGTCCTCTTCCTGCAGTCTTACCAAATCCAGAACCGATTCCTCTACCAACTCTTCTTATAGATTTGTTTGAACCTGCACTTGGTTTAATTTTATTTAGTAGCATTATTTTCAATTTTCAAAAGGTATTTCACTTTGTCTATCATTCCAGTAACCGCAGGCGTCAATTCAACTATGGAAGAGCTATTCAATCGACGCAAACCTAAACCACGCACAGTAGCTCGATGATCTTGCTTAGTCCCAATCAAGCTTTTAATTAATGTAATCTTAACGTTTGACATAATAATTTTAATAGTTATTTGTTATCAAGTATTTCATCGACTGTTAAACCTCTTTTGGCCGCAATTTCAGAGGGTGTGTTCATAGAAGCCAAACCATCCAAAGTTGCACGAACGACATTATAAGGATTTGATGATCCAATACATTTAGCGAGAACGTTATTCATCCCCATCACCTCAAAAATAGCTCTCATTGGACCACCTGCAATAATACCAGTACCTTCAGAAGCAGGCTGCATATAGACCTTTGCAGCACCATGACGCCCTATGACCGTATGCTGTAAAGTACCATTTTTTAACTTAACTTTGATCATTTTACGTCTAGCTTCATCCATTGCTTTCTGAACTGCTACAGGGACTTCTCGCGATTTTCCTTTTCCCATGCCCACTCCACCGTCACCGTCACCTACAACAGTCAGGGCAGCAAATCCGAGTATACGACCACCCTTAACAACTTTTGTAACTCGGTTTATTGCGACCATCTTCTCTTTAAGTCCGTCATTACTATCATCAGAATGCGAAGATTTATTTGGTGATTTTGCCATTATTAAACCTGTAAAATTTAGAATTTGAGCCCATGTTCTCGTGCAGCATTAGCCAACGCTCTAATTCTGCCATGGTATTTATATCCTGACCTATCGAAAGAAACAGTGCTTATACCTTTATCAATCGCTCTTTCAGCAATGTGCTTGCCAACCAAAGAAGCTGCTGCGGTATTTCCACCATTGCTTAGTGTTTTCCTAAAAGCGGGCTCAAGTGTGGAAGCACTAACAAGGATATTGCTTCCAGATTGGTCAATTAATTGAGCATACATATGTGAATTAGTGCGATGTACCGATAGCCTACAAGTTTCAAGCTGAGAAATTTTTGCTCTCGTAGATTTGGCACGTCTTTTACGTTTTTGATTTAAATTTAGCATAATGACTTGTCTTATTTTTTCTTAGCTTCTTTCAATATGATACGCTCATCAGCATAACGAACACCCTTCCCTTTATATGGCTCAGGTTTTCTATAGGCTCTGATTTCTGCTGCTACCTGCCCAACTTGTTGCTTATCAATACCTTTTACAACAATCTCAGTCTGTGACGGTGTTATCGCTTTCACACCTGAAGGCATTTTATGTATAACCGGATGCGAAAAACCAAGATTCATATTTAACATATCACCTTCTACTTGCGCTCTATAACCAACTCCAACCAAGGTAAGCTTCTTTTCGAAACCAGCACTCACTCCGTGAATCATATTAGATATCAATGTGCGAATGGTGCCTGACATAGATCTAGAGTGCTTACTACCGTTAGTAGAATTTACTGTAATTATCTTATCTTTAAGATCGACGTTAATATCAGAAGTTAAATCTAAGCTTAGATCTCCCAAAGGACCTTTAACTGATATATCATTTTCAGATAATTTAACTTCAAGATTATCTGGCACTTGAATTGGGTTTTTACTAATTCGAGACATAATTAATCCTAAGCCACATGACACAAAATTTCGCCACCAACACCATTTTTCCGCGCCGTTTTATCGGTCATTACTCCCAATGAAGTTGAAATAATAGCAACACCCATTCCATTCATAACTATTGGTAGCATAGTACTTGACTTATAAATTCGTAAACCAGGGCGACTAACACGCTTGATAAATTCAACTACAGGCTCACCATCATAGTATTTAAGCTGAACTTCTAAAGAGCTTTTAGCTCCATCAGTAGTAACTTTATAACCCTCAATGAAACCCTCAGCTTTTAAAACATTCGCAATACTAACCTTCAATTTTGATGACGGGATATTAACAATTGTCTTTTCTGCCATTTGTGCATTACGTATACGCGTTAACATATCCGCAACTGGGTCACTCATACTCATATGTATACCTAATTTAATTCTAGTTTAAATGCGAAATTCAGATTACAAATCACCAGCTTGCCTTTGTAATTCCAGGTATGTTTCCATTCATAGCAATATCACGCAATTTACATCGACCCAAAGCAAACTTAGAGTAAACGCCACGCGGTCTTCCAGTTAAGGAACACCTATTTCTCAATCTAACTGGGCTGGAATTACGAGGTAATTTTTGCAAGCCTATTCTAGCTAAGATTTTATCATCTTGAGATGCATTTACATCAGAAAGAATCTTTAATATATTGGCGCGCTTTTCAGCATAAAGTTTAACTGTTTTTCTTCTTTTAAGGTCACGATTGACTATCGCTAGTTTTGCCATTGTATTTAATTCTTGAAAGGAAAATTAAAAGCAGCCAACAAGTCTTTGGCTTCTTTATCGGATTTTGCGGTAGTCGTAAGGGTTATGTTTAGACCTCTTATCTGATCAACCTTGTCGTAATCAATCTCAGGAAATATTATCTGTTCTTTCACACCCATATTATAATTACCACGCCCGTCGAATGATTTTCCTGAAATACCCCTAAAGTCACGAATCCTAGGGATAGCAACACTTATCAATCTATCCAAAAATTCATACATACGCTGCTTCCGCAAAGTTACTTTACAGCCTACCGGATAATCTTCTCTAACCTTAAATGTTGCTATAGATTTCCTTGCTTTCGTTGTTACGGGCTTTTGCCCACTAATTTTTTGCATGTCACTTAACGCGTGATCAAGGATTTTTTTATCTATTGTTGTTTCACCTACACCCATATTTAAAGTGATCTTAGTTATTCGGGGAACTTCCATTACTGATTTATAGTTATTGGATTTCATCAAATCCTTAACAATTGTATCTTGATAGTAATCTTGCAATCGTGCCATTATTAATAACCCTTTAACTATGAATCTATCTGTTCGCCGCTAGATTTAAACATTCGTGCTCGTGTGTTATCACTATTAATATTAAACCCAACTTTGTCAGCTTTTTTTGTTTGATAGTTGTAAATCGCTATATTTGAAATATGTAAGGATTTCTCAATTTCAATAATTCCCCCGGAAGTATTATTACCTGGATTTGGTTTTTGATGCTTCTTTACCTTGTTGATCCCTTGAACAAGCACTCTATCTCGACCAACCAGTTTTGTTACAGATGCATGCTTGCCTTTATCTCTTCCAGCAATAACAATGACATCATCACCTTTTTTTATCTTTTTCATCAATATAACCTTATCAGAGTACTTCCGGCGCCAATGAAACTATTTTCATAAAGCGAGCATTTCGTAGCTCCCTTGTTACAGGTCCGAATATTCTAGTGCCAATAGGCTCAAGCTTTGCATTTAATATTACAGCTGCATTTTCGTCAAATTTTATTAAAGACCCATCATTTCTTCTAACGCCCTTTGATGTTCTTACGACTACAGCATTGTACACTTCGCCTTTTTTTACGCGCCCTCTCGGCGCGGCATCTTTAACTGCAACTTTTATAACATCACCTATTCCAGCATATTGTCTTTTTGAACCACCCAAGACTTTAATACACATAACTGCACGAGCGCCTGTATTGTCGGCTACTTTTAACACTGACTGCATCTGAATCATATAAAAAAACCCTTACTTTTTACACCCGCCAACTTTACATCTTTATAAATAAAACCACATATATAAATTAGATGTACTTATTTTAACCAAAATCATCCACCAACAGAGGCCGGACATCATATACTAACTATGCCCATATAGCAATATGGATAAATACAGTAACTGATTAATATTACGCTGCATTGGATTTAGAAATTAATCTTACTGCAACCCATGTCTTAGTTTTTGAATAAGGTCGACATTCCTCTATTAGCACAGTATCACCTTCGCTATACTGGTTTGTTTCATCATGAACGTGATATCGCTTTGAACGTTTCATGATCTTGCCATATAACGGATGCTTTATTTTTCGCTCTATTAGCACGGTGAGAGATTTGTCAGCTTTATTACTAACCACTCTACCACTAAGCGTTCTATGCAATTTTTCAGTACTCATTTCTGCCCAGCCAATTCTGTAATGATAGTTTTCACTCTAGAAATATCGCGTCTTACATTACGCAGTTGGTTTGTATTAGTTAATTGCTGTGTCGATTTTTGCATTCTTAATCCAAATTGTGCCTTTAATAGAGCTATCAATTCTTTTTCTAAATCTTCTAAACCTAAAGATCGCAATTCATCTGCCTTCATATCTAACCACCAATCTGACGTATAACAAAAGTTGTTTGAATTGGCAATTTAGCAGCTGCTAATCTAAATGCCTCTCTAGCGAGATTTTCCTCGACCCCATCCATTTCATACAAAACTTTCCCTGGCTGTATTTCTGCTACGTAATATTCTGGATTACCTTTACCCTTACCCATACGTACTTCAGCAGGCTTGGTCGAAATTGGCTTATCAGGAAATATTCTGATCCAAATTCTCCCGCCACGTTTAATATGGCGCGTCATTGCACGCCTTGCCGCTTCAATTTGTCGTGCCGTTATTCGTCCACGACCAACAGCTTTTAAACCAAAATTCCCAAAACTAACCTTTGCACCGCGTGTCGCTATACCAGTATTGCGGCCTTTTTGCTGTTTACGATATTTTGTTCTAGACGGCTGGAGCATCACTCTCTCCTGTTTCAGTTTCTGCGTTATCTACAACCTTCTCACTAGGAACTGAATTTTCATCTGCTGTGAATTTAGTTGTTACTCTAGATGGTCGTATTTTATTTGCCGATTCTTTTTTTTGATTTCTCTTATTATCTGGATAAGAGCTTGGGCTGCTTAATTGTGCCATAGGATCAGATTTACCAAGCACCTCGCCTTTGAAAACCCAAACCTTGATACCAATAATTCCGTAGGTAGTTCTAGCTTCTGACGTTCCATAATCTATATCGGCTCTAAGTGTATGAAGGGGCACTCTTCCTTCTCTATACCACTCTGTTCTTGCAATTTCTATTCCATTTAACCGACCTGAACTCATAATTTTAATGCCTTGCGCACCCAAGCGCATCGCATTTTGTATAGCTCTTTTCATAGCACGTCTAAACATAATTCTTTTTTCTAATTGCTGTGCAATATTATCAGCTATTAACTGTGCGTCTATTTCAGGCTTTCGGATTTCTTCAATGTTCACATGAACTGGAACACCTATTCTTTTTTGAAGCTCATTCCGTAAGTTTTCAATATCTTCACCTTTCTTACCAATCACAACGCCTGGTCTCGAACTAAAGATCGTTATCCGTGCATTTTTAGAAGGTCTTTCAATAATAACCTTTCCAACGGATGCATGCGCCAATTTTTTTGAAAGATAATTCCTTACATCCAAATCTTCTTTCATCATGCCAGGGAAAACTTTACTGTTTGCATACCATTTAGATGCCCAATTTTTCTGCACAGATAGACGAAATCCGGTTGGATGTATTTTCTGTCCCATGTTTTAATTTGCCTTTTCTACGATGTTCAAGTGTTATCACTGACTGTCAGCGAGATATGACATGTCGGCTTAATTATTCGGTTACCTCTACCTTTTGCACGTGCTCGCAATCTTTTCATTGAAGTACCACGATCTACACATATAGACGACACCTTTAATTCATCAATATCAGCACCATCATTATGTTCAGCATTCGCTATCGCTGACTCCAGAATCTTACGAATAATGACAGCACCTTTTTTTGGGCTAAAGGCCAGGACACTTAATGCCTTATCTACAGAAAGACCCCTAATCTGGTCAGCTACTAATCTGCCTTTTTGTTGCGACAATCTTATACTTTTCAAAACTGCTGTTGTATACATCTGTTTTTCCTATCTCTTCGAACCCGCTTTCTTATCAGCAGCATGCCCTTTAAAAGTGCGAGTTAATGAAAACTCACCCAATTTATGACCGACCATATTCTCGGTAATATATACGGGAATGTGTTGCCTGCCGTTATGTATAGCAATAGTCAGTCCAATAAAATCGGGAAGTACGGTAGAGCGCCTTGACCAGGTTTTAATAGGTCTTTTATCATTGGCTGAACGTGCTTTCTCAATTTTATCTATCAAATGCAAATCAACAAATGGTCCCTTCTTAATAGAGCGAGCCATGCAACATTACCCCTTTTTATAGTATCTACGACGCACAATCATACTATCAGTACGCTTATTAGAACGAGTTCTCAACCCCTTAGCAGGTACACCCCATGGACTGACAGGATGCCGGCCACCAGATGTTCTCCCTTCGCCACCACCATGCGGATGATCAACAGGATTCATTACGACGCCTCTTACAGTAGGACGCACTCCTCTCCATCGCATTGCACCCGCTTTACCAATAGAGCGTAAACTATGCTCACCATTGCCAACCTCACCCACAGTAGCGCGACAATTAACATGAACCTTTCTAATCTCACCCGACCGCAAACGTAACTGAGTGTATTCCCCGTCGCGTGATTGAAGTTGTACAGCAGCTCCTGCCGAGCGAGCTAATTGAGCGCCTTTACCCGGCTTCATTTCAATACAATGAATGGTTGTTCCAACCGGAATATTTCTTAAAGGTAATGTGTTCCCTGACTTGATAGGAGCATCCGATCCACTATATAGTTTATCTCCTACTGAGATACCCTTTGGCGCAATAATGTACTTTCTCTCCCCATCGGTATAGCAGAGCAAAGCAATATTAGCACTTCTATTCGGATCATACTCAATAGTCTCAACAACTGCAGCCACATTATCTTTAATTCTAAGAAAATCAATTTTTCTATATAAATGTTTGTGTCCACCGCCTCGATGGCGAATTGTTATTTTTCCGCTATTATTTCGACCTGCTTTGTGCGACTGTTTTTCAGTTAATTGCGCACATGGTCGACCTTTATGAAGATCCCTATTAATTATCTTAACAACTGAACGTCTACCAGGAGATGTTGGGCGTACTTTCAAAAGTGCCATTACTTAGACTCTCCTATTGAAATTTCAGTGAAGTTAATTTCCTTCCCATCTTTAATACTTACATATGCTTTTTTCCAGTCGCTTCTTTTACCCATAAAACGACCAAATCTTTTCTGTTTACCTTTCACATTGCAAACTTGAACACTATCAACGACGATTTTTTGATCTTTCCAAAGAAGCTCTATCGCCTGTTTTATCTCAGTCTTAGTTGCATTTTTTTGTACGCGAAAAACAACCTGATTATTCATTTCACCAATGAAAGTTGCCTTTTCTGACACTTGAGGTGCTAAGACAATTTGCAAAAGGCGTTCATTTTTATTAAAGGCTGTAGCATTCATGCCATTAATTCCTCAAATTTCTCTATGCCTGACTTAGTTAACAATATTTGATCAAAGCGTAACAAATTTACAGGGTCTGCTGAAATTGCCTCGACAACTTTAACATTCGGTATATTTCTGGACGAAAGATGGAAGTTTTTATCTACTTCTCCAGTAATAATCATGACATTAGATAACCCAAGTTTCTTTAATCTGTCTGACAACATTTTCGCGCTAGGCTCTTCAACAGTCATAGCCTCAATAGCCATTAATCGCTCGTCTCTTACTAACTGTGACAAAATTGTACACATTCCTGCACGATACATCTTGCGGTTAACTTTATGAGTAAAAGTTTCATCAGCTCTATTCGGAAAAATCTGTCCGCCGCCACGCCACAATGGGCTTGCCGCACTTCCCACTCGCGCCCTACCAGTACCTTTCTGCTTCCATGGTTTTTTGGTTGACTTTCTAACTTCAGACCTGTCCTTTTGTGCTCTACTAGCACCCCGACCATTTGCTAAGTAGGATTTTACAAGTTGATGAACTAGTGCCTCGTTATACGAACGACCAAACAATGCGTCAGGCACATTAATAGACGAAACTTTATCATCAGCTTCATTAATAAGTTTTAACTCCATCACTTACTCACCTTTTGACTTAAGCCATCGACCGAATCTAGATTCTTCACACCGTGTTTAATCAGCACATTACTTCCCTTTGATCCAGGTATAGATCCTTTAATAAGTAATAAATTTCGCTCATTATCAATTTTCAGTATTTCAAGATTCTGTGTGGTGCATTTTTCGTTCCCAAGATGCCCTGACATCCTTTTCCCGGGAAAAACACGCCCTGGATCTTGAGCCATGCCTGTTGAACCAGGTTTCCTATGTGCTTTTGAATTACCGTGGCTAGCTCTATTTGACGAAAAATTGTGACGTTTAATTACACCCGCATATCCTTTACCAATAGAATAACCTGACACATCTACTTTTTGGCCTTCAATAAAGATATCAGGTTTAATTTCTGCACCAACTTTATATTGAGACAGATCGCTCTCTGACAATCGAAATTCTTTAAGTACTTGTCCAGCCTCAATACCAGCTTTACTGAAATGACCCGCTGCTGGCTTATTAACCCTACCAGAGCGACGATGACCAAATGAAATTTGCACTGCCGCATATCCGTCAACTGTTTCTGATTTAATCTGTGCTATGCGGTTTTTTGATACATCAACTACGGTAACCGGCAAACTGTCGCCAGATTCACTGAATATCCTTGTCATTCCAGCTTTTCGACCAATTAATCCTAGACTCATTCTCAACTCTTATTTAAAGGTATTAATACTATACTTCTATTGCCTAACGAATTTATTTGGGCAAACGTTACAGCTTAATTTCTACATCAACGCCTGCAGGCAAATCTAATTTCATGAGGGCATCTACTGTTTTATCTGTTGGATCCATAATGTCCATCAGTCTTAAATGCGTTCTAATTTCAAATTGATCACGTGAAGTTTTATTCACATGCGGCGACCGCAATACATCAAATCGTTCAATTCTAGTCGGCAATGGAACAGGCCCTTTTACTACAGCCCCCGTTCGTTTCGCCGTTTCCACAATTTCAATTGCGGATTTATCAATCAATCGGTAGTCAAAAGCTTTAAGTCTGATTCTAATTTTTTGGCTTTGCATTATATCTTCCAGGATATTGGATTAGCATTCATGGAATACAGGCTTTAAAATAAATAACCCGTCATCCTGCTCAACTTTTATTCTATAACTGTAGCAACAACACCTGCACCGACTGTTCTACCACCTTCACGAATTGCAAATCGCAATCCTTCCTCCATCGCAATTGGCGCAATCAGATTAACTGATACTGAAATATTATCTCCAGGCATCACCATTTCTGTT